>NZ_JBWJVQ010000107.1:0-2799 GCF_056339875.1 Blautia sp. ZXY-1-C6 | reverse complement strand
TCACTCCTGAATAACTTAAGCATCCGCGATAAGCGGAACATAAAACTGAATATAGAAAAAACTAATCGGAAAGCGGCAGATAAGGAAGCCCCTGACCGAAAAGAAAGGAAACAAATCTATGTATAATCCAAAATCATTAAAAGCAGAGAGAATTTATTTCCGACGAAGAGATCAGAGAAACCCTTGCATATGCAGATGCAAACAAAGAAAATGTGGCGCTGATCGACCAGATCCTTGCGAAGGCAAAAGAATGTAAAGGACTTACCCACAGAGAAGCCTCTGTCCTTCTTGCCTGTCCCATTCCTGAGAAGATTCAGAAGATGTATGATCTGGCAGCGGAGATCAAGAAAGAATTCTACGGAAACAGAATCGTTCTGTTTGCCCCTCTGTATCTTTCCAACTATTGCGTAAACGGCTGTGTGTACTGTCCGTATCATAAGAAAAATCAGCATATTGCCCGCAAAAAACTTACTCAGGAAGAAATTGTAAAAGAAGTAACTGCCCTTCAGGATATGGGACATAAACGTCTTGCTATTGAAGCCGGAGAGGATCCGATCAATAATCCCATTGAGTACATTCTGGAATGCATCCAGACAATCTACAGCATTAAACATAAGAATGGTGCCATTCGACGTGTCAATGTAAATATTGCTGCCACAACTGTGGAAAATTACAGGAAATTAAAAGATGCAGGAATCGGTACCTACATTCTTTTTCAGGAGACTTATCATAAAGAAAGTTACGAAACACTTCATCCAACAGGTCCGAAACATAACTATGCCTATCATACAGAAGCAATGGACCGCGCAATGGAAGGTGGCATTGATGATGTAGGACTGGGTGTATTATTTGGTCTTGAACTTTACAGATATGAGTTTGCCGGGCTTCTGATGCATGCGGAACATCTTGAGGCAGTTCATGGAGTAGGTCCTCATACTATCAGTGTGCCTCGTATCAAACATGCGGATGATATTGATCCTTCTGCTTTTGATAACAGTATCAGTGATGAAATTTTTGCCAAAATCTGTGCACTGATCCGGATTGCTGTGCCATATACGGGAATGATCATTTCCACAAGAGAAAGTAAAGCAGTTCGTGAAAAAGTACTTCCTCTGGGAGTTTCTCAGATCAGCGGTGCCTCCAGAACAAGTGTTGGCGGGTATGACGTTCCTGAAACAGAAGATGAAGTGACATCTGCACAATTTGACGTCAGTGACCAGAGATCTCTGGATGAAATCGTTAACTGGCTGATGGGTATGGGAGATATCCCAAGCTTCTGTACTGCCTGTTACAGAGCAGGAAGAACAGGTGACCGTTTTATGTCTTTGTGCAAAAGTAAACAGATTTCTAACTGCTGCCATCCCAATGCGCTGATGACATTGATGGAATATCTCCAGGATTATGCAAGCCCTGAGACGAAAAAAGTCGGACTGGAGCTGATTCAAAAAGAACTGGAAAATATCCCGGGCGAAAAGATAAGGAAACTCACAGAGGAACACCTTGCAGATATTGTAAACGGACAGAGAGATTTCCGATTCTGACATTCTCTGCACTTTTAACGATCAATAACAACACCTGAAAGAAGGGATTAATATGGCAGTGACATTGAACGAAACACCTTCCGGAAACCGTCTGCATATCGGAATCTTTGGCAAAACCAACAGTGGAAAATCCTCATTTATCAATACTTTTTCCGGGCAGAAAGTATCTATTGTTGCGGATGTTGCCGGAACTACCACAGATCCTGTATACAAATCAATGGAAATCTATCCTCTTGGTCCCTGTGTCCTCATCGATACGGCAGGATTTGATGATGAAGGAGAACTGGGTGCATTACGAATAGAAAAAACCAGTCTGGCTGCACAGAAAACTGAACTGGCGATCATCCTTATCTGTGGGGATGAAATGGTACAGGAATTAAAATGGTATAACTATTTTAAGAAACGGCAGACACCGGTAATCCCGGCGCTTGGTAAAGCTGTATCTATATACACAGGAACAAAAAGAATATCTGATTCAGATGATTCAGAAAAATGCAGGAGAAACAGTCTGTCCTGTCGAGTTCTGGAACGGCAGAGGCAATCCGGGAACTAAAAGAGCTTCTGACAGAAAAAATCCCGGAAGGCTACGGTAACAGAATGATCGCCGGGAATCTGGTTTCCAAAGATGATCTGGTACTCCTTGTAATGCCACAGGATATCCAGGCACCAAAGGGACGGCTGATCCTGCCCCAGGTACAGACTCTACGAGAACTGCTGGATAAAAGATGTCTCATAATGAGTGTAACTACTGACCGGTATCCGGCTGCATTGCAGACTCTTTCCAGACCACCGAAGCTGATCATCACAGATTCTCAGGTGTTCCCATACATCTATGAGAACAAACCAAAAGAGAGCATGCTTACTTCCTTTTCTGTACTGTTTGCGGCATACAAGGGAGATCTTTCTTACTACATAGAGGGAGCAAAAGCAATTGACAGTCTGAAAGAAACTTCTCATGTACTGATTGCCGAATGCTGCACACATGCACCTCTGAAAGAGGATATTGGCAGAGTGAAAATTCCCCGGATGCTGAAAAAACGATTTGGAGAAAACCTGCAGGTAGAGCTGGTAAAAGCGGAACCGATTTTCCGGATGATCCTTACCGAATATCATCTGATCATCCAGTGCGGAGCATGTATGTTTAACCGGAAATATGTGATGTCCCGCATCGACAGGGCAAAGAAGCAACAGGTACCTGTGACCAATTACGGGATAACCATCGCACATCTTACCGGAATACTGGATCATGTGGCATTGC
>NZ_JBWJVQ010000106.1:0-2216 GCF_056339875.1 Blautia sp. ZXY-1-C6 | reverse complement strand
TAAACAGAATAAAATTGTGAAATCCGGATCCAATATTTATCATATAAGGACAGAACACGGCCGTGCCAGCATTGGATATTTTATCTATAAGAATAATCTGTATTATGCGGATCCAAAAGGAAGGCTGTATCAGAAGAAATCCAGACAGAACGGCCAGCTTTATTTTACCAATTCCGGTGCTGCAAGAAAAGATTATAATGCTCTGCTGAAAATGCGTGTGATGCAGATTGTATCGTCAATCACAAATTCAGGTATGAGTCAGAGCCAGAAGCTTTATGCATGTTGGAAATATGTTGTTTACGGAGGATTTTACTATGGTGGTCCGGATCCTAACATTTACCAGAGTGGCTGGGCGCGCAGTGAGGCATTGAGGATGTTTCGTGCAGGATATGGCAACTGTTATGGATTTTCCTGTATTTTTGCTGCTCTTGCAAGAGAAATAGGATATACACCGTATATGATCTGTGGCCGGGTACCGGGAAGCAGAGATGGAGCGGCAGATGGCTTCACCCGTCATTGCTGGGTAAAGATCAATGGTCTTTATTATGATCCGGAAGCACAGTATGCCGGTTGGATGACAGGGGTTTATGGTTATGATTATTACCCGATCAGTCACCAGATCCAGAGAGTTGTTAACTTTTGTAAATTCTAATGTGCCGATAAGTTGATTAATTATATGAGAGGTGTTTCTATGGAAAGCAGAATTGCAGTGATCAGTATTATAGTAGAGAATTCAGATTCTGTAGAATGTCTGAATAGGATTCTTCATGAATTTGGCATTTATATCATCGGCAGAATGGGGATTCCTTATAGGCAGAGAGGGATAAGCATTATCAGTGTGGCAATAGATGCACCTCTGGATATAATCAATGCACTGACCGGAAAAATTGGCCGGCTGGCAGGGGTTTCAGCAAAAACAGTCTATTCGAAAGCTTAGAGGAAATGAAAATATATGGCATCAGCAGAGTTGCAGATACCTGAACACATTCAGGAGACACAGAATATTACCAGAGAAGAACTGGAAATGATTTTACATACACAGAATCCACTGGTAACGGAAGAACTACGAAGAAGAGCACAACAGACCGCAAAAGCAATTTATGGAAATAAAATTTATGTCCGTGGTCTGATCGAATTTACAAATTACTGCAAGAACAATTGTTATTATTGTGGTATACGCTGTTCAAATACGGATGCAGACAGATACCGGCTTTCTTTGGAACAGATTTTGTCCTGCTGTGAAACAGGATGGAATCTTGGTTTTCGGACTTTTGTTCTGCAGGGCGGAGAAGATCCGCATTTCACAGATGAACATATTTGTCAGATTGTCCGCACGATTAAAGAAATATACCCTGACTGTGCAGTGACTCTTTCTATTGGAGAAAAGAGTGAAGAAAGCTATCAGGCATATTTTAATGCAGGCGCTGACAGATATCTCTTGCGTCATGAGACAGCAGATGAAGATCATTACAGAAAACTTCACCCGGAACAGATGTCCCTGGTTTTCAGAAAAAATTGTCTGAAAAACCTGAAGAAAATAGGATATCAAACCGGATGTGGATTCATGGTAGGATCTCCGGGACAAACCGCAGATACACTTTACCGCGATCTTTTATTTATTAAGGAATTAAAGCCTGAAATGATAGGAATTGGACCGTTTATTCCTCACAAAGACACCCCGTTTGCTAAAGAATTACCCGGAACTCTGGAGCAGACTCTGCGATTATTGTCAATTATCCGCCTGATCCACCCACACGCGCTTCTTCCGGCAACAACAGCCCTTGGAACCATAGACCCCAAGGGCAGAGAGAAGGGAATTTTGGCAGGGGCCAATGTAGTAATGCCCAATTTATCACCGGTCAATGTCCGGGATAAGTATACCCTTTATGATAATAAGATCTGTACAGGTGATGAAGCTGCTGAATGCAAAGCCTGTATGGCAGCACGTATGAAGAGCATTGGTTATGAAGTAGTGACAGACAGAGGCGATTATAAAGCATGACTGCAGTTCACTCCTGAATAACTTAAGCATCCGCGATAAGCGGAACATAAAACTGAATATAGAAAAAACTAATCGGAAAGCGGCAGATAAGGAAGCCCCTGACCGAAAAGAAAGGAAACAAATCTATGTATAATCCAAAATCATTAAAAGCAGAAGAGAATTTATTTCCGACGAAGAGATCAGAGAAACCCTTGCATATGCAGATGCAAACAAA
>NZ_JBWJVQ010000105.1:0-4080 GCF_056339875.1 Blautia sp. ZXY-1-C6 | reverse complement strand
TTCATGAGGCTTATCGTGAACGGGTATATTTAAGAGAAGAAGAGAGCACAACAGGTATTGGCGAGGGAATTGCCATTCCTCATGGTAAATGTGATGAAATTCAAAGAGCCGGGGCTTGCGGCAATGGTCATCAAAAATGGTGTAGAGTTTGAAGCACTGGATGACGAACCTGTAACCTTATTATTCCTGATCGCAGCGCCGAATACAGAGGATAACATTCACCTGGATGTACTCAGTAAGCTCTCTGTGATGCTGATGGATGAGGAGTTTACAGAATCTCTTCGCAACGCATCTTCTGTAGATGAGTTTATGGACGTTGTTGACAGGGCAGACGGTGCAAAGAAAGATATTGATGAGAGACTGGCAGATTACCGGATCAGCAGAAGGAACACAGGCAAAGATCCTACTGCACGCCAGCATTCCTGTCCTACCGGTATTGCACATACGTACATGGCAGCAGAAGGAATTGAAAAAGCTGCAAAAGCAAAGAATTGTTTTGTCAAGATTGAAACCCGTGGATCCGGCGGTGCTAAGAATCTGCTGACAGATCAGGAGATTGCTGATGCAGACTGTATTATTGTCGCAGCAGATGCCAAGGTTCCCATGGAACGTTTCGATGGTAAAAAAGTGATCGAATGTCAGGTATCCGACGGAATCAGTAAGGCAGACCAGCTCATTGACAGGGCAATCGACGGGGATGCACCGGTCTATCACGCAGCAGCAGGTTCCCAGACATCTTCTGCCGGTAATAAATCCGGCGGCAGTGTAGGACATAAGATTTATATGCAGCTGATGAATGGCGTATCTCATATGCTTCCATTAGTTGTAGGCGGCGGTATCCTGATTGCAATTGCGTTTCTGATTGATGGATTAAGTGTAGATTTAAGTGCACTTCCGGCAGATCAGAGAGCAAACTTCGGTACCATTACTCCGGTAGCGGCTCTGTTTAAAGGAATCGGTAATACAGCATTCGGATTCATGCTTCCGATCCTTGCCGGATTTATTGCGATGGCAATCGGTGACAGACCGGCACTTGCACTTGGTCTGGTAGGTGGTATGATGGCAGCCAGCGGTAAATCTGGTTTTCTTGGAGCTTTGCTTGCAGGCTTTGCAGCAGGATATATTATTCTTGGACTTCGTAAATTATGTGATAAACTTCCGGAAGCACTGGAAAAGATTGCCCCTGTTTTAATCTATCCTGTAGTTGGAATTCTTATTATGGGACTCCTGATGACATTTATCGTAGAGCCAATTATGGGAGGCATCAACACAGGTCTGAATAATGCCTTGACAGGAATGGGAAGTTCTAGTAAAGTAATACTTGGCATAGTGCTTGGTGGAATGATGGCTATTGATATGGGTGGTCCGTTCAACAAAGCAGCATATGTATTCGGAACAGCTGCAATTGCAGCAGGTAACTATGATATTATGGCAGCAGTTATGATCGGCGGCATGACACCTCCGTGTGCGATTGCACTGGCAACACTGCTGTTTAAGGATAAGTTCACAAAAGAAGAGAGAGACGCAGGTCCTACCAATTTTATCATGGGTCTTGCATTTATCACAGAAGGTGCGATTCCGTTCGCAGCATCTGACCCGCTTCGTGTACTTCCGTCCTGTATCATTGGATCAGCAGCGGCAGGAGCGATTTCCATGGCATTTGACTGTACACTGATGGCACCGCATGGTGGAATCTTCGTATTCCCTGTAGTTGGAAATGCAGTTATGTACCTAGTCGCACTGGTTGTAGGAACAGTAATTTCTGCAGTTCTGCTTGGCCTGTTAAAGAAGAAAGCAGCATAAGTAGCGAGGAATATCTGTCTGGTCACTGCCAGAATAGAAGATCAGCAGATAAAAGTAAGAAAAGCAATAATTAAATAAAGAACATGGAGGATATCAAAATGAAAGAATTTAAGTATGTGGTTACAGACAATGAAGGAATCCACGCACGTCCTGCAGGAGAACTTGTAAAACTGGTAAAGGGCTTTGAATCCACTATCTCTATTGAAAAAGAAGGCAAAAAAGTAGACTGCAGAAAACTTCTTGCACTGATGGGACTTGGCGTTAAGAAAGGTCATGAAGTAACATTCACAATCGAAGGCGCTGATGAAGAAGCAGCATATGAAGCAGTAAGCAAATTCATGCAGGAGAACCTGTAATTCATAGAATTAAATATAAGAAACTGACAGACAGGAGATGATGCATTCATCTCCTGTTTCTGTTATAATGAGATATCAGGGTCAAAAGGTCAGAAAGTCGTTCGTGCTTGCACGATAAGACTTTTGAACTTGGGACCCGCCAAACATGAGGAAGTAGCGATTTACGAAGTAAATCTGCGGATTCCGAATGTTTGCAGAATTGGGGGAGCTGCGAAGCAGCGGAGCAATTCGTAGATATCGGAGTAAATAATCAGAAGTAAATAATCAAAGTAAATATATAATGGAGGCAGAAGTACATGCTTACAGAACAGAGATTTGACATTATTCTGAAGCTTTTGGAAGAAAGGAAGAGTGTTACAGTAACAGAACTGAGAGAACTTCTGGATGCATCAGAATCCACAGTGCGCCGAGACATTACCACACTGGACAAAGCAGGAAAGCTAACCAGGGTTTTTGGTGGTGCAGTAGCATTAAATCATAAAGTAACTGCCTATGAACCGACTGTGGCGCAGAAATCAGAATTAAATAAAGAAGAAAAGAAGAAGATTGCAAAATATGCTGCCAGCCTGATCACACCAGATGATTTTGTTTATCTGGACGCAGGAACCACCACTGGTCTGATGCTGGAATATCTGGCAGGTGTAAGAGCTGCCTTTGTCACTAATGCAGTATCCCATGCCCAGACCCTGGCAAAGATGGGAATCCGGGTTTACCTGATCGGAGGAGAACTGAAGAGTTCCACAGAAGCAGTCGTAGGCAGTCAGGCAATGCAGATGATCCAGATGTATCATTTTACAAAGGGTTTCTTCGGAACAAATGGAATCACCAGAAGAGAAGGCTTTACCACACCGGATACCAGTGAAGCAATCGTCAAGAGTACTGCAATGAAGCAGTGCAAAGATGTATATATTCTGACAGATAAGTCAAAGTTTGGCGAAGTAAGTTCTGTGACATTCGGCGGGTTTACAGATGCCCAAATTCTTACAGAAGAAATTCCGGAGGAGTATCAGGATAGCAAAAATATTCTGAAAGTGAAATAAATAATTGACAGTATGCCGCCGGCAGACAGAGCAGGCAGGAATGATATTTAGATTGGAGAAATGTGGGATGAAGTTTGCGCATATTGGGGATCTGCATATTGGAAAAAGGGTGCATGATTTTTCCATGCTGGAGGATCAGAGGTATATTCTGGATCAGATGATGAAAATCTTTGCGGAACAGAAAGTGGATGGAGTTTTAATCGCAGGGGATGTTTATGATAAGACAGTGCCGTCGGCAGAGGCAGTGCAGTTGTTTGATGAGTTTATTACAGGACTGGCTAAAGCTGAGATTCCTGTGTACATGATCAGTGGAAATCATGATTCAGCAGAAAGGCTTTCCTTTGGGGCAAAGCTGTTTGAAAGCAGTGATATTTATATTTCGCAGGTTTATGATGGTGAAATGAAAAGGATTGTGCTGAAAGATCAGTATGGATCAATATCTGTATATCTTCTGCCTTTCCTGAAACCTGCGGCAGTACGCCATGCTTTGCAGAGAGATGACATTAATACTTATGAAGAGGGTGTCATGGTTGCTCTGCAGGAGTGTGAGATTGACAGGACACAGAGAAATGTGCTGGTGGCACATCAGTTTGTGACCGGAGCAGACAGAAGCGACTCAGAAGAAACATGGGTTGGCGGTCTTGACAATGTCAGTGCGGAAGTATTTAAGGATTTTGACTATGTGGCACTGGGACACATCCACAGACCTCAGAAAATGGGGAGAGAGACCTTGCGTTACAGTGGGACGCCGCTTAAGTATTCTTTTTCGGAAGCAGATCATAAAAAGTCGGTAACGATTGTGGAGCTTCTGGAGAAGGGAAATGTGAGGGTCAGTACAGTACCCTTGATTCCCAGACGGGATATGCGTAAGCTGAGGGGAA
>NZ_JBWJVQ010000104.1:0-9307 GCF_056339875.1 Blautia sp. ZXY-1-C6 | reverse complement strand
TAAAACTGAATTCCTTCGTACTCCATGTGCATGATTCCTACATAGCAGTTCTTATATCCAAGATCCATGTAGAAATGTGTGATATAGTTCATTTTAAATATCTTTCCACTTCCTGTTTCATACAGGCATATTTCGGGTAAGATCACACGAATATCAAAATATCGTTTATCAAAATATTTCGGCAATATGGAGCCAGCTACATCTGCCAGACCTCCTGTTTTGATAAATGGTACAGCTTCAGATGTTGCAAATAAAATATTTTTCATGCGAAAAACCCTCCTTGGTAGCCTTTATTGAATAATTATACTCCAAACTATGACTATTGGAAAGAGCGATTTTTATATTCCAGTCTGATTTTATCTGCAATCAGAGCAATAAATTCTGAATTTGTGGGTTTTCCTTTTCCTGTACTGACTGTGTAACCGAATAATTCATCTATTGTGTCCATTTTTCCTCTGCTCCAGGCAACTTCAATGGCGTGTCTGATAGCCCGTTCCACTCTGCTGGCTGTTGTCTGATGTTTCTTTGCAATCGTAGGATACAGTATCTTGGTAATGGAATTGAGCATCTCCATGTCATTAACTGACAGGATGATGGCGTCACGCAGATACTGATATCCTTTAATATGTGCAGGCACTCCAATCTCATGAATGATATTTGTCACGTCTGTTTCCAGATTTCTCACAGGTACCGGATTGTCTTCTGTCCTTTCAGGCTGCCGCCCGATTTGACGTATTCTTCTCTCGCCGGCTCTGCGCACATGTTTGATACGATTAAGCAGCATCTGATTATCGAAAGGCTTCAGGATATAATAATCTGCCCCTAAGTTAAATGCATTTTCTGTAATACGTTCCTGACCGACTGCCGAAACTACGATAAATGATGGGATCTTTTTGAGACTTTTGTCATTGGCAAATTTCTCCATTACTGCCAGTCCGTCCATTTTCGGCATAATAATATCCAGAACCACAACGTCCGGTTCCTTTTCACGTATAATGTTACAGATTTCTTCTCCGTTATGCGCTTTTCCCACAAGTTCCAGATCTTTGTCTTCTTCTATTATCTGACCAAGTACTTCCACCATTTTCTCATTATCATCTGCAATTGCCACATTTAATTTTTCCATAAATTTCACTCCTCCCCCATTTTTCAATAAATCTCTTTTCTTTTTCGGTTCATCACATATTATAGAGGAATGCTTACGGAAAAATCAAGACACAGAGAGAAATTTGTCCTATTTTATGTCGACAGCTTTGGTGATTCTTTTTTCTTTATTTTCATTTTTCACAGGCATCTGATATATTTCGACAATAATCAGATTTTTGTTTCATAATCCTGATCATCCATTAAAAGAGTCTTTCTGTATTTTTCAGCATATTTTCAATAAAGATTCCATATCCGCTGGAAGCATCCTGAACAAATACATGAGTTACCGCACCAATGATTTTTCCATTCTGGATAACCGGGCTTCCGCTGAGCCCCTGTACAATCCCTCCTGTAGCTTCCAGAAGTTCTTTATCTGTCACCTTTATCACAAAACTTTTGTTGGTATCTTCATGATTCAAATCTATTTTTCTGATCTCTGCATCATATTCTTTTACCTCGCCATCTGTACTGCAGAGAATTGTGGCTGTTCCAATCTTCACTTCCTGCTTATACGCAGCCGGCATTTTCTTTAAAGTGATCGTATCATCTGCAATCCCTGTGAACTGACCATAAATTCCGTTTCTGCTGTTTGCTTCGATAGTTCCAAGAATATTTCTGTCATCATAGCAGATGTATCCTGCAAGTTCGCCGGGATTGCCTTTACTTCCTTTGTTAATCGCAAGAATCCGGGCTTTATACAAAGCTCCGTTTCGGATATTCAGAAGCTGGGCAGTGTCTATATCACTGATTCCATGGCCAAGGGCACCATAATTACCATTCTGATCTACGTAGGTAAGCGTTCCTATCCCCTGCGTGTCATCTCTTACCCAGATTCCAAGTTTATAGTCTCCTTTTTTGTCTTTTACAGGAGTTACAGATACAGGAATACTCTCTCCTTTGCGGCTTATCCCCAGTGTAACTTCGCTGCCATCAAGTTCTGAGATGTCATCTATCAGTTCTCTTTTTGTAGAGATTTTTTCTCCGTTAAATGAGATAATGTAATCTCCCTGTCTGATAATATTTCTCGCAGGCTCCTCTGTCTCACCATTCCGATTCTGAATTTCACCGGTGTCGATCACCAGAACACCTTCTGTTTGCATATAAATTCCTATGGTGCTTCCGCTGACATAAATTTCCTGATCATCTGCAGGTGTCACTTTTATTTCTTTAAATGGAATATAACCCAAAAGTTTACAGGGCAGAATATAGCCTCCATCCTGCGAAACAGTAACTGCTTCTTCAAATGTAACAAATGGTGTTGACAAAACTTCTGTGACATCTTCTGTTTTTTTGCCTCTGGAAATCTGAATTTCGTCAGGTATCTTTCTGTCCAGATATCTGTAACCTGATATCAGCATCACCAACAGATCCAGCACAAGACAACAGATGACAAAAAGTCTGTATTTTCTTTTGTTCATTGTTATGCACATCCTTTCATTCTGTATTTATGAAATTCTGTAACTGTGAAATTGCCATAAAACACTTCCCATCACAGCAAACCCGAAAGGTACAAAAATAAGAGAGAACAATCCGTCACAAAGATTATCCTCTCTTAGTATGTGGTCAATTATTTTATTTAAATCTTGTATTTTTTTGTTTCTGTGCCAATTCTTTCATCTCTTTCGCATTCTCAAGAACTGCAGGTGTAATTTCTGCACCACCTAACAGTCTTGCCAGTTCGCGGATGGAATCATGTTCTTTAAGCACATGGATCTGGGTAATAGTCTCAGTTCCCTGCAGATGTTTTTCAATTTCAAAATGACTGTCTGCCATAGCTGCAATCTGCGGCAGATGCGTGATGCAGAGTACCTGATGATGCTGTCCGATCACTGCCATCTTTTCAGAGACTTTCTGTGCAGTTCTTCCACTGATACCAGTATCGATCTCATCGAAGATCAATGTCTCAATCTCATCTCTGTCTGCAAGGATTGCCTTTAATGCAAGCATGATTCGAGACAACTCACCGCCGGATACGATCTGTCCCAGTGGCTTCAGAGTTTCTCCGGGATTTGTAGAAATGAGATACTGGATATCATCGGTTCCATTATCTGTGTAGTTTTTCTTTTTCCGGAAATCAATGGCAAAATTCACATCCAGGAAGTTTAAATCCTTCAATCCCTGAATAATCTTCTGCTCAAGCTGTTTACTGTATTCTTTACGGATTTCTGCTAATTCATCCGACTTTTTCTCAAGAATATTTTCCAGTTCTCTGAGATGCTCCTTTAATTCCTGTAAATTTTCTTCATATTTATGTAATTTTTCCAGTTTTTCTTCCTGAAGTTTGCGATATGTGAAAATTTCCTCAATGGTACGTCCATATTTTGCCTTCAGTCCATTGATCAGATCCAGTCTTCTCTCTGTCTCATAAAACTCTCCTTCATCAAAGGTCAGCTCGTCCAGATAAGCGGATAATTCTCTGTTAAAATCATTCAGAAGACCGTCTACAGAAGTAAGTGTCTCTGCAAGAGGTGTAAGCTCCGGATCATACTGTGTTACATGAGAGAATTCCTTTAATGCCTCTCCGACAGTCTCTCCGGCGCCTTCCTTGCTTTCATAGCCTGTGAGATTATGTACAAGCTGCAGGGAGTCAACGATGAGTTTTGCATTGCTCATTTTTCTGTACCGGGCTTCCAGTTCCTCATCCTCTCCCGGCTGCAGATTTGCTTTCTCGATTTCTTTGATCTCAAACTCCAGAAAAGCCAGCTCACGATTCCTCTGCTCCTCATTCATATTCATGGAACCAAGTTCTGTTTTGCATTTGCTGTATTCTTTATATGCCAGAGATACTTTCTCCTTTGCAGGAAGGATTTTTTCTTTTCCATATGCATCCAGGATTGCAAGCTGCTTATCCTGATACAGAAGTGACTGATGCTCGTGCTGTCCATGGATATCCAAAAGGCATGCAGCAGCGGCCTTCATCTGACCTACAGTACTTGTCTCTCCATTAATCTTGTTGATGCTTCTTCCATCCATGATTTTTCTGGACAGAAGTACCTGTCCATCTTCCGGACAGATATCCAGTGCTTTCAGTGTCTCCAGCGCTTTCTCGTTTTCTACCTGAAAAAGCAGCTCCACAAGTGCATAGGATGCATTTTCCCTTATCATATTTTTAGAAGTTTTTGCACCCAGGATCAGCTGCATAGACCCCAGAAGGATAGATTTACCTGCTCCGGTCTCACCGGTCAGGATATTCAGTCCGGGACCAAATTCTACTTCTATTTCTTCTATCAGTGCAAGATTTTTCACATGCAGATGAGCTAACATTTATTGCCTCCATAATCAAGTCATTTGTAATGTTAAAAGTTCAGGATCGTAACTGCAAAGGTATTGAGCAGTTACTCGTGGGATCACTTATTCAATCTGACAAAACTTCTCAGTTTCTCTGCTGCTCCCAGTGCCATGTCTGCAGTCTTTGCAGCACACATAATAGTGTCATCACCTGCAATACATCCCAGTATTTCCGGCCATTTCAACGCATCCAGGGCTGCTGCCACGCCCATGGCCATTCCGGAAACGGTTTTGATCACAATGATATTCTGTCCCACATCAATAGAAAGCAGGGTATCTTCCAGTACTCTTGTATATTTTTCTCCAAGACTTCCTGATTCATTATTAATAATTGCATAACGGGACTTTCCGTCCTTTCCTGCCACTTTTGTCAGCTTGAGAGCACGAATATCTCTGGATACAGTCGCCTGTGTCACCTTAAATCCTGCCTCATTAAGTCTGGAGGCCAGCTCTTCCTGTGTATCAATATCATACTGATGAATCAGTTCAATAATTTTCTCATGTCTCGCAACTTTCACCTTATTTCCTCCTGCTGATCAGCTGTCTCTCATCTTCCGGCGCAATACCTCAACAAAACTTAAATGGTTCAGCTTCAGAATCTTTGTCTTTACATCTGCCTGCCGGATCTGAATGCAGTCACCGGTGACCATAGGGATAAATGTATCTCCATCAAAAGATGCGATTCCCTTTTCACAGTCACAGTGTCTTCCTTTTCCTATCTCTACAGTGATCACATCCTGCGCAGGAAAAATAATGCTTCTTGTATTCAGTGTGTGTGGTGCTATGGGAGTCATGATCGTCATGGCGGCATTGGGCGATACAATAGGTCCTCCCGCTGACAGACTATATCCGGTAGATCCGGTAGGTGTTGAAATAATAATTCCATCAGCATTATAAGAGTTAAGATAAACATCATTTACATAATTCTTAAACCGGACCACGCGGAGATGACCGTCTCTGCCGATCACAATGTCATTCAATGCAATATCCTGTCCGATCAGTTTTCTGCCGCGGTACACCCTTCCTTCCAGCATCATGCGTTCTTCTACCTCGTAATCATCCGCCATTAGCTGATCCAGAGCACTGTACAGAGAGGTCTGATTCACTTCTGCAAGAAAACCCAGATTTCCCAGATTGATTCCAAGAAGAGGAATTTCCTTATGCACCACATCCCTTGCTGCCTGAAGAAGTGTGCCATCTCCTCCCAGAACAATAATACACTGTGTATCGTCCGGAACCTTATCAGGATCTGTATAATGAAAGGAACCCTCATGTTTCCTTTCTGCCTGCTGTACTTCACAGTTTTTGTGATGTGTTTTCAGATAATCTGCGATTTTTTCTGTGATTTCAAGTTTTTTATCCTTGTCACTGTTTGTAATAATATAAAACCTGTCCATAGTTTCTTCCTGACTCAGCCTTTTTAATCCAACTGTCCATGAGCCTCTGCCACAACAGCTTCTACAGATACCTTCAGACTGTCGGTAACCCCGGTACCTTCCGGATGTTTTTTCAGATGAAGAAGATATTCGATATTTCCTTCCGGTCCTTTAATTGGCGAAAAAGAAAGATGACATGGCTCCATAAAAATACTCATGGCATAATCGCGTACTTTTTCGATCACTTCCTGATGAACAGCAGGATCTCTACAACCCCCTTCTTTCCGACTTTCTCTCTCCCCGCCTCAAACTGCGGCTTGATCAGACATACGATCTCACCCTCATCTGTAAGGAGATTTCTTACAGGAAGCAGTACTTTTGTAAGAGAAATAAAGGACACATCAATTGATGAAAAATCTGCCGGTTCTCCCAAATCCTCCGGTACCACATAGCGGATATTGGTTTTCTCCATACAGACTACACGCGGATCGTTACGAAGCTTCCAGTCAAGCTGTCCATATCCTACATCAATGGAATAAACTTTTACTGCCCCGTTCTGTAACATACAATCTGTAAACCCTCCGGTGGACGCACCTACATCCATACAGACCTTACTATCCAATGTGACATCAAAGTTTTTCATAGCTTTTTCAAGTTTCAGCCCACCGCGGCTTACATACGGAAGAGTGTTTCCTCTGACCTCAATCTTTACAGTCTCCGGGAACATGGTTCCCGCCTTATCTTCTTTCTGACCATCAACATATACATCGCCTGCCATGATGAATGCCTTTGCTTTCTCGCGGGATGGCGCAAGGGCGCGTTCCATCATAAGCATATCCAAACGTTTCTTCATTGCTCTCTTAATTCCTCACTATCTTCTATTGCCTGTCTGATGTCTTCCACTCCAAGTCCAATCCGGCTGCGCAGGCTTTCTACATTTCCCTGGGGTACAAAACGATCCCAGACAGCTGCCGACAACACTCTTATTTCCGGATGACAGGCTTCCATATAAGCAGACACATGCTCTCCGTATCCGCCGCTTTTCACATTCTCTTCTACTGTCACAAACAGACTGTGATCCTTTGCCAGTTCATCAAGGAGATCCACATCCAATGGTTTCACAAATCTGGCATTTACAAAAGTAGGATCATAGCCGTCATCTTTCAGTCCTTTACAGATTTCCATGCAGGACGGGATCATACTTCCCACTCCCAGCACAGCGATTTTTTTTCCTTTGCGGATAATCTCACTTCTGCCATATTCCACAGGTGCCTGGTATTCCTGAAGCCCCTGATGCGCACTGCCTCTCGGATAGCGGATTGCAATCGGTCCGTCAAAGCTTACCGCAAATGCAAGCATCTCTTCCAGTTCTCTGTCATTCTTCGGTGCCAGAACAGTCATATTCGGCATCATGGACAAATAAGACAGATCAAAGCAGCCCTGATGCGTCTCCCCGTCTGCGCCTACAAGCCCTGCCCTGTCAACAGCAAAAATCACATGAAGCTTCTGCATACATACATCATGCAGGATCTGATCTACAGCACGCTGCAGAAAAGATGAATAGATGGCAACAACAGGAACCAGGCCGCCAAGAGCCAGACCCGCCGCAAAACTCACCGCATGTTCCTCTGCGATTCCCACATCAAAAAATCTGTCCGGAAATCTCCTGGAAAATTCCACAAGTCCGGTTCCATCCGGCATGGCTGCGGTAATAGCTGTCAGTTTTTTATTTTTCTCACCAAGAGAGACCAGTGCTTTGGAAAAAACATCTGTATAACCCGGCACTGTTTTCTTCTGAAGTACCCGGCCTGTTTTAATATCAAAAGGACCTGTTCCATGAAATCTGTCCGGATGGGCACTTGCAGGTTCGTATCCTCTGCCTTTCTTTGTCAGGACATGAACAACTACCGGTCCCTCTACCCGTTTTGCTTCATTAAAGAGTTTCATCATCTGACGCATATTATGACCGTCAACAGGTCCCAGATATGTCAACCCCATATTTTCAAACAGCATTCCCGGAATAAAAAGCTGCTTGACACTGCTTTTGGTTTTTCTCATAGTATCTACCAGAGCAGTCCCTACCTTCGGAACCTTCTTCAGTGCCTTTGTCACACCCATCTTCATTCCTGTATAAGCTTCTGCAGTTCTCAGTGCACTCAGATAAGTGGACATGCCTCCTACATTTCTGGAAATGGACATATTATTGTCATTTATGATAATAATAAAATTTGTCTTTAACTCTGCAGCATTATTTAATGCCTCATACGCCATTCCTCCGGTGAGCAGCCACCATCTCCGATCACAGAAACCACATGATGCTTCTGTCCCAGAATATCTCTGGCATGCACATATCCCAGTCCTGCCGAAATTGAATTGGAACTGTGTCCTGCATCATATGCATCACAGGGGCTCTCACTTCTCTTAGGAAAACCGCTTAATCCACCTTCCTGTCGCAGATTCTTAAATTCATCTTTTCTTCCGGTAAGAATCTTATGTGTATATGCCTGATGTCCTACATCCCAGATTAGTTTGTCTTCCGGAAAATCCAGCACATTATGAAGAGCCAGAGTCAGTTCCACTACTCCCAGATTTGAAGCAAGATGTCCGCCTGTCCGACTTACTGACCGGATTAAAAAATCCCTGATCTCCGCTGCCAGAGGCTCGAAATCTTCCAATGGTATCTTATGGATATCATTGGGTTTCTTAATCTTTTCCAGAATCATTTGTATCCTTCCTTTATTTTCTGCGGTTTATTAATTTTTCAATTAACAAATACAGAAACTCGTTATTTTTATTCAGACTCTTCAGCAGATCGATTGCCTTTTCTGAGAGTTCTTCCACCTGTTCAGCAGCCTTCTCTGTTCCAAAAAGAGTCACATAAGTAACTTTATTATTCTTCTCATCACTGTGTACAGGTTTTCCCAGTTCTTCTGCAGTGCTGGTCACATCCAGAATATCATCCTGAATCTGGAAAGCCAGTCCTATATTTCCGGCAGCTTTCTCCACTGCAGATACTTCCTGCTCATTTGCTCCTGCAAGAATTGCGCCTGTCATCATGGAGGCTTCGATCAATGCTGACGTCTTATTTCTGTAAATATAGTCAAGCATCTCTTTTTCAAGGGGCTTTCCGTCATTTTCCACATCAACACTTTGTCCTCCAAGCATTCCATGAATGCCTGTTTTCTGTGAGACCGCTCTCAACGCATGGATTACCCGATCCTGCTCTTTTGTCAGGGCAAATGCCTGAAACATGGTTTCGTATGCGTAATTGAGCAGCGCAACACCGCTTAACACCCCCATGGCTTCCCCATATACCTTATGTGTAGTCAGTCTGCCGCGCCTGTAATCATCATCATCAAGTGCAGGAAGATCGTCATGGATCAGGGAATGAGTATGGATCATCTCCATTCCTGCCATAAACGGTTTTACAACTTCTTCCTTACCATCAAACAGGCGATATGTCTCCCGGATCAACATTGGCCGAAGGCGCTTTGCCT
>NZ_JBWJVQ010000103.1:0-4693 GCF_056339875.1 Blautia sp. ZXY-1-C6 | reverse complement strand
GCCGGTATTTAATTATGCAGTTGCGTATGATACCCATAATCAGGAACCATTATTTTATGAAAAATATCCAGGAAGTCTGAATGATATCTCCCAGCTTCAGTTCATGCTGGATAAAGCATCCGGATATGGTTATAAGAAGATCGGATTCATTCTGGACAGGGGATGTTTCAGCTGCGAGAATATACAATATATGGATAAATGTGGGTATAGTTTTGTTATCATGGTGAAAGGGATGTCTGCCCTTGTGAATGAACTGATCCTGGAAAATAAAGGGACATTTGAAAATAAGCGGGTAAACAATATCTATGAATATGGAGTTTACGGAAAGACAATACGGCACAAACTGTATGCAAGTGATAAAAAAGAGCGTTATTTTCATCTGTATCATAGTATTTCCAAAGAAAGCGCAGAACGGATAGAGATTGAAAACCGGATCAACCAGATGACGCAGTATCTGAAAAAGTACCAGAATAAAGTAAAGGAATTCGGTCCTGGATTTGAGAAGTATTTTAACCTTCATTATGATAAAAAGAGCCAAACTTTTATACTACCGGAAGAACGGTGCAGTGTGGTAGAAAGAGAGCTGGATCTGGCAGGATATTTTTGTATCGTTACATCGGAAAAGATGAGTGCGAAGGAAGCAATCGAACTGTATAAGAGCAGGGATGTATCGGAGAAACTATTCCGCGGAGACAAATCATATCTGGGGAATAAGAGCATCCGGGTGTATTCAGAAGAATCAGCAGGAGCGAAGATATTTGTTGAATTTGCAGCCATGATAATGCGCTGCAAGATGTATATAAAACTAAAAGAAGAAATGAAAAAACTGGATAAGAAACTGAACTATATGACTGTACCGGCGGCAATAAAAGAGCTGGAAAAAATAGAAATGGTACGTCAGTTAGACAATATATACCGTCTGGATCATGCAGTAACAGCGAACCAGAAAGTAATATTGAAAGCCTTTGGACTGGATGTGAATAGTATAAAATACTTTGCGTCAGAGCTGAGTAAGGAACTGAAAGAAGCAGAATAAGGAAGGAAAATAAAGATGGCAAGAACAAGAAAAACAAGTAAGGAAGCATTGGAAGAAAAGATTAAAAAAGCAGAGGCTGATGTGATCGCAGCGAAGAAAAGTATGACCAGGCAACAGCAAATCTGAAAGAACTGTTAGATAAGCGGGATGCCATAAGAAAAGAAGAGATCCTGTCAGCAGTTGTAAAAAGTGGGCGGTCATATGAGGAGATCATGAACTTTTTAAATGCAGGATCAGATGGAGAAAAGACGGAAAAATAGAATTATTTTGAAGCACAGATATAGGGACTCTCGATTTAGGCGGAAAAAGACTGGAAGTTCACATTTCTTCGCCGTACAAAATGTTTTTCCACCCGATGGGGTTTCAGTTTAACTTGATCTGTGATATAATCTTTAATGGATTGGACGATATTTTTACAAATATTAGTTCGATTCATATGGCATACCTCCTACGTATTGGAATAGATAAATATTTCGCTGGTAACGTAATATTGCTTAATCTATAAACCACATATTTAGGAGGATATGTCAAGATATTTATATAAAAAAATCCAGAATATAAGCCCAGAATCGTTGGATTTTCAGCATTCTGGGCTTAAGTTGACCACATTGGGGTCAGACCCCATGAAATACCTTATCGGAAAGATGGTGCAATACAGGTAGAAATCTGTAAAAAACGGGATGAGATATGGGCATGGTTTGAATGCCCGCACTGCGGGATGCGCTACCGCAGGTCAAATCCAGGACAGAGTTTTGAGGAATACCTGAAAAATCCATGTATTTCTAATAGAAGTTTTATACATGAACAACATTTGAAAGAATATCTTTCCAATCCTGGATTGTCATTGAATGCGATTGCTGATATGCTGGGCGTCGGAGCCAATACCGTAGGACAGTATGCCAAAAAGAATGGGATTGATGTAAAGGAAAGGCGTAAAGCGAGTTATTATTCTTGTGGTGTTAACAAGAGCGAGGGGAAAACAGCTTACTATCAGCGGCGTGTTCAGGAAGAATTGCAAAAGACACCTGTAATGTCCTGCCGGGATCTGAAAGAGCGGGTCCCAGGGGCTTATGAATGGTTGATTCGTAAAGACCCGGAATGGATTCATACCAGGCTAGTTCATGAATTTAATAAGCCGAGGAATGAATGGGGAGAAGCTGCCCTCGTAGAACTAAAGGCGGCATATGCAGAAATACAGTCATCAGGGGATAAGCGGAAACGCATCAATATCAGTTGGTTGGCAAGGGCAGCCGGGATAAATAGGGATGATATATACGGCAGGCTGCGTTACCTGCCAGAAATGCAGAAGTTCTTTGATGAAGTCTGCGAAACACAGGAAGAATGGATTCGGCGGCGGTATATAGAAATCGCCCTTGAAAAGAAAAAAGCCGGAGGAAAGGAGTTTACATATGATGACGTAAAGAGAAAAGTTCAGATTAAAAGAGATTCTTATGAGAAAAACAGGAATTTGATAGAAAATTTGATAATGGAACTAAATGATACTTTATTTATTGACAGAGCTTGGTAGACTCAAAGTTGATTTGTTTTTAAAGCGTGATTAGAGGAATGAAAAAGAGAAAGCAAAGGCAACGTTGGTTTGATAAATAAAGTATATGTGAAAGGAAGTACAAGATGGGAGTAGATATGGAAAGTAACAGAGAAAAAATGGTCTCCGAGCATAAGGTTTCAGAAACGTTTGGTGGCTATATCCGTCAAATCACATTTAATAATGGAGAAAACTTTGAGGTTTCACCTTCTGATATAGTTGTGTTTGTAGGTCCTAATAATGTTGGTAAAAGCCAGACGTTAAAGGATATCTATCAATTGTGTGAGAGCTCGAATAATAATAGCGTAGTAGTTTCGAGCATAAAGATTGAAAAGGAAGATTCCTCTTTGCAGTCCTATCTTGAAAAGTTTTCTAATGTTCAGGTTAATGGACCAAACAAGTATTATACAGGACTTTCCTACAGTATATATAGTGGAATAGTAGATTCTTGGAAATCAAATGAAACATATGGTGAACTCCGAAATTTTCTTATTGGGTATTTGACTACATTGAATCGATTGACAATATGTGAGCCGGCTCCTAATATACGTCGCGATGAAACTTACCAGAGTCCGATTCATTATGCTGCATTTAATGAGAAGTATAAGAAAAAGTTGTCACATGATTTTGAAAGAGCATTCGAGAAGCACATAATTCCTAACCAGTTGTTTGGATCTGTTATACCTTTGGCTATAGGGGATGATGTTAAAATCGAAAGCGATAAAGAATCAGCGTCATCAATGATTTATTCATATGCGGAAAAGTTAGCATCATATCCGCAAGTTCAAAATCAAGGAGATGGGATAAAAAGCTTTGTTGGTATTATGCTGTATTTAATGATTGACCATTATAGGACATTTTTAATTGATGAACCGGAATCTTTTCTTCATCCACCACAGGCCAAAATAATGGGAGAAATCATAGGTCAAACATTATCGGAGCATCAACAGGTTTTTATTTCAACTCACTCGGAAGAAATAGTCAAAGGTTTGCTTGAAGTATGTCCTGAACGGGTAAAGATGATTCGCATTACCAGAACAGGGAATGTAAATAATTTTTCTATTCTTGGGAATGAAAACTTCAAAAAAATATGGGGAGATCCGCTATTGAGACATTCGAATATAATGGCAAGCCTTTTTCACAAAACTGTCGTGCTTTGTGAAAGTGATTCTGACTGTAGATTATATTCAATAATTGATAGTTATTTGAAGCAAAAAGAAGGACATTTTTCCGAAACAATGTTTATACATTGTGGAGGAAAGCAACGCATGGCTAAGATAGTTTTTTCATTAAAAGAGCTAAATATTGATGTGAAGTTAGTTCCAGATTTAGATGTTCTTAATGATGAAACCATATTTAAAACAATAACGAATTCTTTTGGGATATCATGGGAGGCGTTAGAGAAGGACTATAGAATTCTCATCTCAAATCTGGGGAATGGAAGAAGTATAAAGAGGGAAGAAGCCAGAGCAGCCATTGAGGCTATACTAAATAAAAACAGGAATGATGTACTGTCTAATAAAGAAAGTAAAGATATACAAGAAGTGGTAAAAACAAAAAGTATATGGTCTGATTTGAAAAAGTCAGGTGTAAGAGGATTTCCACACGGAGATGCTGCTTTAGCGTTTGAGAAAATGAACTCAATTTTAAAGGAAAATGGAATTTATGTTGTACCTGTAGGAGAACTCGAATCTTTTATTCCAACCGTAGGTGGGCATGGGCCTAATTGGGTTAATTCAGTACTGGAGACTTATCCAGATTTAGAGAATTCAATTTATAATGAAATCAAAGAGTTTATACAAAGTATGGCACTGTAGGATTACAGTTACTTATAATTAGGGTATTTGAATAATAAGCAAAATAGACAGGATGCAAAAGCCGTGAAAGCTAATGCATCCTTTTTTGCGCTAAAAATGAGAAGGAGGTAATGCCTTTGATTGTGATAGAGATATAATTGTCAAACTTTTTTATTTGTAACAGACTTTTAAATGTCAAATTTTTTTATGAAAGGACAGGAGTAAACAAGAGATGAATATGCGATTAAAAAAGGTTCTGGATGACATTCAGAAAACTGAAAACAAGATTCTGGAACTGCAGGAGCATGTAAGGTA
>NZ_JBWJVQ010000102.1:0-4432 GCF_056339875.1 Blautia sp. ZXY-1-C6 | reverse complement strand
CTGGAAGATACCAGGACGCCATGGTATTGTCCTTGCAGGACGCCCATACCATATTGACCCGGAAATCCATCATGGTATCCCGGATCTGATCAACAGCTATGGTATTGCCGTACTTACTGAGGATTCCATCTCTCATCTGGCACCTGTGGAACGCCCGATCCGCGTCAATGACCAGTGGATGTACCACTCCAGACTGTATGCTGCTGCAAACTATGTAAAGACACGCGATGACCTGGATCTGATCCAGCTCAACTCTTTTGGATGTGGTCTGGATGCAGTTACTACTGACGAGGTTTATGAAATTCTTGACGGAAGTGACAAAATCTATACCTGCTTAAAGATTGACGAGGTAAATAACCTTGGTGCTGCAAGAATCCGTATCCGTTCCCTGATCGCAGCGATCCGCGCGAAGAAAGCACAGGGACAGAAACGTACTGTCAAACCTGCTTCTATTGATAAAGTATCCTTTACAAAGGAAATGAGAAAGGACTATACCATCCTCTGCCCGCAGATGTCACCGTTCCATTTCAGCCTCCTGCAGGCAGCATTCAATTCCTGCGGATACAACCTGGAGGTGCTTCCGAATGACAATAAGCATGCAGTGGATGTTGGTCTGAAGTATGTAAACAATGACGCCTGCTATCCGTCTCTGATCGTTGTGGGACAGATCATGGATGCTCTGCTTTCCGGTAAATATGACCTGAACAAAACGGCCGTTGTCATGTCACAGACAGGTGGCGGATGTCGTGCTTCCAACTATATTGCATTTATACGACGCGCATTAAAGAAAGCCGGTATGGAACAGATTCCGGTTATCTCTGTTAACTTAAGCGGTCTGGAAAGCAATCCCGGATTCAAACTTACGCTTCCATTAGTGAAGAAAGTTGCTTACGGTGCCGTATTCGGAGATATTCTGATGAAATGCGTATATCGTATGCGTCCTTATGAACTGGAAGAGGGAATCGTAAACAGGAAACATAAAATCTGGGAACAGCGTGTGATCTCTTTCTTAAGCGGAAGCAGTATCAGCCACAGCCAGTTTAAGAAAATGTGCCGCGAAATGGTTCACGAATTTGATACCATTCCGATCAGTGATGTGAAAAAGCCTCGTGTCGGCATCGTAGGTGAGATCCTTGTCAAGTTCCTGCCTGCTGCAAATAATCATCTGGCAGAGCTTCTGGAATCTGAAGGCGCTGAGGCAGTTGTACCGGATCTGATCGATTTCATGTGCTACTGCTTCTATAACCAGAACTTTAAGGTAGAAAATCTTGGATTCAAGAAGTCCAAGGCAACCATGGCAAACTGGGGAATCAAAGCAATCGAATGGGTGAGAAAGCCTGCAAGCGAAGCTCTTGCACAGAGCCGCCATTTTGCACCGCCTGCTGATATCAGAGATCTGGCAAAAATGGCATCTCCGATCGTTTCCACCGGAAACCAGACAGGTGAGGGATGGTTCCTGACAGGTGAGATGATGGAACTGATCCATGGAGATGTTCCGAATATTGTTTGTATCCAGCCTTTCGGATGTCTGCCGAACCACATTGTAGGTAAGGGTGTTATCAAAGAGATCCGCAGAGAATATCCGACAGCCAATATTGTAGCCATCGACTATGACCCGGGTGCAAGTGAAGTTAACCAGCTGAACCGAATCAAACTGATGCTCTCCACAGCCCAGAAAAACCTGAAAAAAGCAGAAGAAAAAAATGCATAAATAATACCGTAATGGATATATTGCAATGTATTTTACCTTGCAATATATCCGCCTTAGAGCGTGTCTGAAAAAGGCTTTCCCGCAATCTACATATCCTGCTTTGCGAAAAGCATTTTTCAAACGCGCTCAAAAAAAGAGTTATATTTCAGAAATTTTAAATGTGTTTCTATTTCAGAAATACATTTAAACCATGAAATATAACTCTTTTGTTTTTATAATTTCAGTGTTTAATTATTCTGCCAGAACGGAAGTTTCTCTGCAATCCTTATCAGATAGCTTCCACCCGGAATTCTTCTAAGCTGTGATTCTGACGGCTTGCTGATGATCAGGTAAGCAAACAGATAAACAACCGCAGCAACAGGAATGGAAACGATCAGACAAATGAAATTGGATTTTACAAAAATATTCAAGCCATAGCAGATACATCCTGCAACAATTCCCATGGGAACAGATGCAAGAACAGGATACAGATATCCTTCTTTCCATGGATTCTTATACTGCAGATATTTCTTCATGGCTCTGTCATTTAACACACATACAACCACAGAATAGATCACCATTGCGATCAGCAGTGCATAAACTCCAAGGTTTGTAGTAAACAGCAGCACTACCACTACCACAATATCCACAACCAGTGCGATTGCAGCCGTAATCACCGGAATCCTCTGCTGTCCGATTGCCTGCAGAACTCCATTAGAAATATTTGACATTCCATTGAGCAGGATCGAAAAAGAACCAAGGATCAGCAGGTTGGCTGCCAGTCCTGTGGAATTTCCGTAAAGCAAAAATACAATCGGCTGTGCAAGCACTGCCAGTCCCATGGCACATGGGGCAGAAACTACCATAGAAAGCTGTACGGTCTGGTCAATGCACTCTCTGGTCGCTTCAATGTCTCCGGTGGCATACAGGGCGGAAACCTCCGGAATCATGGAAGTAGGTGCCGTACTGGACAGCGTCAGAGGAATATTAATAATTGTCATAAAGTAAGTGGCATACTCTGCATATAAAATACCGATCTGTGCCGCATCTCCACCTCTTCTTCCCAGAATATCCGAGAAAAGATACCCATTGATATAAGCATTTACATTATAAACAAAGGCGCTGAGAATGATCGGCGAAACAACCAGGATAATCACACGGAAACGCTTTTGTAGGACTCTTCCTGATGTCTGTGGTCCTTCTCTACCCGGTGCAGGATTTTTCTGCGGTTCACACCATATACCAGAAGCATGAATGCCAATGCAGTCACCACTCCGGCTCCGGTTCCTACTGTGGAACCTGCTGCCCCCCATTTTGCAATGCTGTTCTCTGTTCCATCTGAGAATGCATTGATGAATCCCCAGGCTGCCAGAAGACTGACTGCCGCATTAAATACCTGCTCAATGATCTGGGAGATAGATGTTGGCATCATATTTCTGTATGCCTGAAAATATCCTCTGAATACCCCAAGAATACCGGACAAAAAAATCGTCGGAGCCAGGATACTGAAGTGCCGGAATTGCATCCTTCTGATTCTGAGGGATGATCAGCCCTGCTCCAAAGAGACAGAATAAACCGACCACTCCGCCAATCACCATGGCATAGATCATGGCACCCTTAAAGAACTTATGTGCATTTCTGTAATCCTTCAGAGCAATACGCTCGGAGATCAGCTTGGATACCGCCTGTGGAATACTAAAGGATGCGATCATCAGAAGGATCATATAGGCATTCTGTGCAAGACTTGTATAGCCCATTCCAAGGCTTCCGATAATATTGGAAAGGGGACTCTTGTACAGAAGACCGATCACCTTGGAGATCATAGCTGCAATCATCAGAAAGGATGCATTTTTTACTAAATTGTTTTTCTGATTCATGTTATCACTGTGTGTCTTTTACCTGACTACACATTACCTCTTTTCTTATATATATTCTTATATATTTTCTATCTGCCAGTCGATTGGTTCCAGACCATTGGCAACAAGAAATTCGTTTGTTTTACTGAAATGTTTACATCCGAAAAATCCCCTGTAAGCGGACAGAGGACTTGGATGAGGTGCCTCCAGAATCAGATGCTTCGGATTATTCAGCATGGATTTTTTCATCTGCGCCGGACGTCCCCATAGCAGAAATACAATAGGACGGTCCTGCTCATTCAGAACCTGGATCGCAGCATCCGTAAACTGCTCCCAGCCGATCCCCCTGTGTGAATTTGCCTGATGAGCGCGTACAGTCAGAACTGTGTTCAGAAGAAGCACTCCCTGCTTCGCCCACTTCTCCAGATAGCCGTTATTGGGGATATAGCATCCACAGTCATCATGAAGCTCCTGATAAATATTCACCAGGGACGGTGGCGTCTCCACTCCTCTCTTTACGGAAAAACAAAGCCCATGAGCCTGCCCGTCATTATGATAGGGATCCTGACCCAGAATCACTACCTTCACTTCATTCAACGGTGTAAAATGAAATGCATTAAACAGATCATCCGCAGGAGGAAAAATCTTCCTGGTCTGATATTCTGTCATCACCGTTTTATATAATTTCGCATAATACGGCTGGTGAAACTCCCCCTTCAGGGCTTCCAGCCAGTCACCTGAAATTGCTGACATACCTTATCCTTCACCTCTTATATTTTTCGTGGTCATCGTCTGACAGAAATTCCCCTGTCAGACAGATAATCCTTCACCTGAGAAATCTCCAGTTCTTTATAATGGAACAAAGACGCAGCCAGTGCAGCATCTG
>NZ_JBWJVQ010000101.1:0-3524 GCF_056339875.1 Blautia sp. ZXY-1-C6 | reverse complement strand
GAATATCCATCCTCATCAGGTGGAATTTATGCAGGCATTTGAAAAGCAGGGAGGGGTGGCTTTTTTTCTTATATTCTACAGCCATGAAAACCAGTTCTATTACCTTACACTGCGCAGTCTCCTTACTTTCTGGAACCGGATGCAGGAAGGCGGCCGCAAGAGCTTCCGGCGCGAAGAACTGGAGCCTCAGTACTATTTGAATAAAAAAAGCGGGTTTCTTGTGCCCTTTCTGGATGGGATTCAGATTGATCTTGATGAGAGGGAATAGAAGAGGGACGCGCAGAAATTTATTTTATTTCCGGTGCGGTTTCGGCATCTAAGAGTTTCTAAGGCAAAAAAAATCTGCTAAAAGCATGAGCCGTCTTCTCAAACTCGCTCCGTCGCCGACTTCGCTCAGACAGTGAAACAGCCGGCTCATAACGCAGATTTTTTTTGCCTAAGAAACTCTAGAGTGTGTCTGAAAAATCATTCCCGCAATCTGCACGCCCCACTTTGCGGGATATTTCACCCGAATTCAGTTGCCGTAGCCCGCTACGGCGCCCTCATCCGGGCAAAATATTCCACAAATTGTGACGCACATCTTGCAGAAAGCCTTTTTCAGACACGCTCTAAGATACCTGCAAATGCACCGGAAATAAAATAAATTTCTGCGCTGTGTATTGGCAGTAACCATGAAGAAATCAACTGGCTGGCATACTATAGCAAGCCTCTTATAATGTATATTGATTCAGTTCATCAGAGCGTAAAATCCTGCGTCAGATATCCTTGATGTGCGTCAGCACGCCTGTAGGTATCTGCCTTGTCTTTCGCACTCGGCTGAACTGTCTTAAATGCATTAGTTAATAGACTTGCTATAGCCGTCATAATCTTCCACATTGCGAAAACCAGCTCGGAAACATATTGTATTTGAGGTGCATTTGCAGGTGTCTTAGAGATTCTTAGTTTTCAGGAAATCTGCGTTATGAGAAGAAAAGCCCCTTGTCTGAGCGACAGCGAGTAATTCCGGGCTTTTCTTCTCATGGTTTTAGCAGATTTCCTGAAGACTTAGAAGCTCTTAGATACCGAAACCGCACCTCAAATACAATATGTTTCTGAGCGTCCCTCTAAACATATAATAATAACATTAACTGTACTTGACATTTTTCTAAAAAACAATTATAATTCTATCTAGTTTCACATTACTTTAGTAGCACGTTACTGTACTAAAGCGAAATCGGCAAAGTAATAACAACCACAATACATAACCAAGAGGAGGACCACCCATGCAGCGTATTTTCCACACCCCTGAAGGTGTAAGAGACATCTACAACGGCGAATGCAGCCAGAAAAGAAAGGTACAGGAGAAAATCCATCGCGTCTTCCACCAGTATGGCTATGAAGACATAGAAACCCCGACATTCGAATACTTTGAAGTATTCAGCCGCGAAGTAGGAACCATCCCATCCAAAGAACTTTATAAATTCTTTGACAGAGAAGGCAACACCCTGGTACTCAGACCTGACTTCGCCCGTCTGTATCCAGAGCCTGTGCAACCTACTTTTCCCGGACAAAGAACCTGTAAGCCTCTGCTACACAGGAAACACATTTATTAATAACACCAGCTACAGAGGACATCTCAAAGAAACCACACAGATGGGAGTAGAACGGATCGGTGATGAATCCGCAGATGCAGATGCAGAACTTCTTGCCATGACAGTGGAATGCCTTCTGGCAGCAGGTCTTACAGAATTTCAGGTCAGTGTCGGACAGGTAGATTACTTCAAATCCTTATTAAAAGAAGCCGAACTCGGTCCGGAAGCAGAAGAACGTCTTCGTGTTTTGATCTCGCAGAAAAATTCTTTCGGAGTAGAAGAGTTTGTAGAAGAACAGAAACTCAAAGACAGTATGCAGAAAGCCTTTACTGAAATCCCACAGATGTTTGGTTCAGAAGAAGTCTTAAAGAAAGCCAGAAGTCTGACAAACAACGCCTGCGCACTGGAGGCAGTTTCCAGACTGGAAGAAATCTATGAGATTATGAAAAACTACGGATATGAAAAGTATATCTCTTTCGATTTTGGAATGCTTAGTAAATATCAGTACTATACAGGTATCATTTTCCAGGCATATACTTACGGAACCGGTGAACCTATGATCAAGGGAGGCCGTTACAATGGCCTGATGAAACACTTTGGCAAACCTGCGGCATCTATCGGATTTGCCCTTGAAGTAGATAACCTTCTTCTTGCACTTTCCAGCCAGAAACTGATCTCTGAGAAAGAGGAGAAGCCGGAAGTAATCGAATACGAGCCACAGAACCGTACAGAAGCCATTAAAGAGGCACAGAAACTTCGTGCAGAGGGCAGATGTGTGGCATTACGTTTGAAAAAGGAGGTCAGATAAGCCATGAGATACCTGACAGTTGCCCTGACAAAAGGCAGACTTGCCAACAAAACAATGGAGATGTTTGAGAAAGCAGGAATCACCTGCGAAGAGATGAAAGATAAAGATTCCCGTAAACTGATCTTTACTAATGAAGAACTGAAGATGAAATTCTTCCTTGCAAAAGGGCCGGATGTTCCTACCTATGTAGAGTATGGTGCGGCAGATATCGGAATTGTGGGAAAGGATACGATCCTGGAGGAAGGCCGTAAGCTTTATGAAGTGATGGATACTTGGATTTGGAAAATGTGAGATGTGTGTCGTGCGGACCGGAGAGTGCCAGAGAAGTTCTGGAGAACAACCAGCTAGATCCGTGTGGCGACTAAATATCCAAATATTGCCAAGGATTACTTCTTTAACAGAAAACACCAGACAGTAGATTTGATCAAATTAAACGGTTCCATTGAACTGGCACCCATCGTTGGTCTGTCTGAAGTGATCGTAGATATTGTGGAGACCGGAAGTACACTGAAGGAAAACGGACTGAAGGTGCTGGAAGAGGTCTGCCCGTTGTCTCCCAGAATGGTAGTCAATCAGGTGAGCATGAAGATGGAAAATGAGAGAATCCGTAAACTTCTTGAAGACTTAAGAAGAGTTCTTCAGGAGGAGATGTAAAGATGCGTACAGTAAAATTAACAAAAGAATCAACAAAGGATATTCTTGAGAATCTGCTGAAAAGAAGCCCGAATAACTATGGGAAATTTGAATCCACAGTAGCTCAGATCCTTGATAAAGTAAAAAATGAAGGGGACGCAGCCCTTTTTGCCTATACAAAAGAATTTGACAAAGCTGATGTGACAAAAGAGACTATCCGCGTCACAGATGCAGAAATTGAAGAGGCTTATGCGCAGATTGATCCTGCACTTCTTGGAGTGATCCGCAAAGCTCTGGTCAATATCCGTCAGTATCATGAAAAACAGATCCAGAACAGCTGGTTTACAAGCACAACAGATGGAACTATGCTTGGACAGAAAGTAACACCGTTAAATCGTGTGGGTGTCTATGTACCCGGTGGAAAAGCAGTTTATCCGTCTTCTGTACTGATGAATATTGTACCTGCGAAAGTGGCAGGAGTCCCGCATATTGTTATGACAACACCGCCCGGA
>NZ_JBWJVQ010000100.1:0-4141 GCF_056339875.1 Blautia sp. ZXY-1-C6 | reverse complement strand
GTCTGAAAGAATGGATAGGATTCGGTGTATAACTTTTGTGAAAAAGAACAGCAGAAAAAACTATAAATACAGTTTTTCCTGCTGAAGATAATTATCCACAAAATAGAGAAAATAATTTCGTCACTTTTTACAATGACTTATACATACCTTTGAACAGTAACAAACTAAAAGCGAAATCTCTGATGAGAATGGAAACAGCTATACAGAAATAGACTGATATGATATAATAAAATCGTTCCTACATTTGTAGAAAGAGGGAGAATGAGAGCGTGAAAAAAACATATCAGAGACTTCCAGAATCAGAATTGGATATTATGCTTGTTCTTTGGAATAATACACCTCCGATGAACAGAATGGAAATTGTAGCAGCAGGTGAAGGTGATGAAGAATCCAGAGTCCTTTACAATAACGGAGACGGAACCTGGATCGATGAGAACGGAAATCTTCATGAAGAGTAAATGAAAAGAAACGTTTTCCGTAAGCAAATAAGGGAATGGAAAACATTTCTTTTTTTATAAAATGTTATATGAGATATAAAAGCTATTTTGAAATATAAGTATTTGATAAGAAAGACATTTTTATTTTACAACAAACAGACATTTTTATGATAAAATATCGGTAAAAATAGTTTGGGACTGTAACAAAAGTCGTTGCAGTGTCTAAACTACATCAAATGGATACGGAGGAAAAAATGTGCGGGATTTGTGGATTTACAGGTTACAGACAGGATCAGAAGACAGTAATTGAAAGGATGATGAAGGCCATTGAACATAGAGGCCCGGATAGTGAAGGCTCTTTTTGCAGGGAGAAGATTACGCTGGGCTTTCGAAGACTTAGTATTATTGATTTAGAAGATGGGCAGCAGCCTATGGAAAGTGCGGACGGAAACCTGCATATTGTTTTTAATGGGGAAATCTATGATTATAAGGAACTGCGGGCAGAACTTGAGGCTTCCGGCATTTCTTTCTGTACCCATTCTGACACGGAAGTTCTGGTAAATACCATTCAACAGTATGGGGAGAAGGCACTGGATAAGCTCAGGGGAATGTTTGGGTTTGCAGTATGGAATGAAAAAGAGCAGACTTTGATGCTTGCAAGGGATTTCTTTGGAATTAAGCCTGTGTACTATGCCGAAATAGATGGACACTTTGTATTTGCTTCTGAAATTAAGAGTATTCTTGCATTTCCAGGCTATGAAAGAAAAGTAAATCAGAAGGCCCTGGAGCAGTATTTGTCATTTCAATATGCCCCTCTGGAAGAGAACCTTTTTTAAGGGAATCTATAAACTTATGCCCGGACATATGCTTTTATATAAAAACGGAAACTATGAAATAAAGACTTATTTCAAAACAAAGCTTACACCTGGCAAGTGGAACCGTAAGACGAATATGGATTCAGCTGCGGAGCCAGCTTGCAGAGATTTTAAAGGATTCGGTGAAGCACCACATGTTAAGCGATGTGGAAGTCGGCGCGTTTTTATCCGGGGGAGTGGACTCCGGGTATCTGGCTTCTGCCTCCGGTGCAGATCAGGCATTCACAGTGGGATTTGATGAGGGAGACCGATATAGTGAAGTAAACAAAGCTGCCAAAGTGGCAGAAAAAGCAGGCTTGAAACACCATGTGAAAATCATATCCAAGCAGGAATTCTGGGATGCCCTTCCAGATGTGATGTATCATATGGATGAACCACTTGGGGATGCCTCTGCAGTTGCACTTTATTTTCTTTCCAAAGAGGCTGCCGGACATGTTAAGGTAGTCCTTTCCGGGGAAGGCGCAGATGAACTTTTCGGTGGATACAATATTTACAGAGAGCCTGAAGCATTAAGAAAGTTGCCTGGATTCCGTTCGTGCTCAGACGCACTGTCAGAAAACTGGCTGCAAAGCTGCCAGACGTGAAAGGACGGGATTTCCTTATCCGCGCAGGAATGAAAGTAGAAGAACGCTTCATCGGAAATGCATATATTTACTGTGAAAAAGAGAAAGCACAGATTTTGAAAAATAAAGTAACAGGACCTTCCACGCAGGAATATTTAAGTCAATTTTATGAAGAGCTTGAGTCAGAAAACAGAGGCTCACTTCAAGACATGGAAAAAATGCAGTCTGTAGATCTGAACTACTGGCTTCCTGGCGATATTTTGCAGAAAGCAGATAAAATGAGCATGGCACATTCCCTGGAAGTCAGGGTACCATTTCTGGATAAAGAAGTTTTTAACTTTGCAGCAAAGCTTCCGAAAGAAGCCAAGATTGCAGCAGGTACAACCAAATATATTTTCCGTAAAGCTGTTTCAGAATTTCTTCCACAGGAAACCAATGAACGGAAGAAACTTGGTTTTCCCATTCCAATCCGTGTGTGGCTGCGGCAGGATGACTGGTATCAGATGGTAACAGATTTATTTACCTCGAAAGAAGCAGAAGAATTTTTCCATACAGAGAAACTGCTCCAGCTCCTGAACGACCATAAAAATAAAAAAGCAGATAACAGCCGTAAAATCTGGACAGTTTTAACATTCCTTATCTGGTACGATAGATTTTTTACTACATGTTCGAAGTGAGAGAGTTGGTTATGAGACGGTAATAATACCTAAATGGATATTCACAAAGAAAAAATAGAAGATAGGTATTAAGCTTTCGTATAGGAAGCTGCATGTCAATCCATGGTTTATGAAGAGCAGACTTCATCATAACTATTTGAATAATTTATCGAAAGAAGGAAAAAATGAAATTATACCACTACCGTTCAATAAGCAGTGCATTATTAGAAATTGAAAATGGCACTTTTCATTTTGCATCGAAAGAAGAGTTAAATGATCCGTTGGAAGGGTTTGTACGTGTTTTCTGGCAGGGAGATAAGATGGCCTGGGAGGGATTGTTCAGACATTATATATATAGCGTAGCGCGTGCACTGGAACTCTATATTCTGAAAGCCGATGATGAAACGTTATATCATGGTACTTTGGTTGCAGATGTCCATTGCTATAAAAATAACTTTTTTGAGAAAATTTTATTGAAATTAGGAGAAGAGTTCATAACGGATACAGATGTACAAAATCTGGCAGGAGTTTATGGTGACAATTGTTTGAAAGTATCAGAAAAGGAACTTCAATATATTCTTTTTTATATTCATAATAATGCACTAATTAGGTGTCTGGAAGAATTTAAGAAAAATAAATTTGTACCTGCAGAGGAAGCTGAGAAACAGATTAAACTTCTTAATTTTTCACTTTCTGTGGAAAAATTAGTAGATGCAATAAAGAAAGTCTTTTCTAATGAAAAAATGCGTGTCCAGACAATTGAATCTATGGAAGAAATATTCGAGGAAATGAAGGAATTCTCCTATATAATGAAAGGTGCAGAAAACGACATATTTCTTCATGGTAAAGGCTCTGAAGAACAAATATATAATAATGATGGCAATTCAGTAGTTCAACAGCATAGAAAGTGGTTAATTGTTATGGCTGATTTTCCAAAAGTGTTTGTGGCTCAGTTGAGGGATATGATATACCCCAAAAGCTATGTTGTTTGTTTTTCTAAAAAAAATGATAATTCTGCTATGTGGGGAAACTATGCAGATTGTCATAAGGGTGTATGTCTGATTTATGATACAGGTGACGAGGCAAAACTTAAGGTAGGAGGGCGACATATTCCTCTTGATGTAAGAGCAATTTCTTATGGTGGAGAGTCCATTGAATGTAATTTTTTCCAGACATTAGGACGATTGACTATGGTTCAAATAAGAGAATGGTTACTTGGAGTAGACGGCGTCAGTTCCTGTTATGAAGAATTTTCTGATGTAGAGGAATGGAGAAAACGTTACTGGAAGATCTATGATGCGAAAACCTATCGCAAGACAAAAAACTGGGAACATGAAAAGGAATTTAGGGTAGCTGTGTCAAATACATTTGGTGAATTTGATGTTCCTCAAAAGCAGAATATGTCATTTGATTGGAACCTTTTGAAAGGTGTTATCTTTGGAATCAGAACCAGTGAATATGATAAAAAACAGATTCTGGCTAAGCTGATAAAGCATAAGGACGAATTATCAGATTTTACTTTTTATCAAGCTGAATATAGTGCTGAAGAGCAGAAAATTAAGATTCGAAAAAAGAAATTTTGGAGACTGATAAATTATAAAGGAAAAGTC
>NZ_JBWJVQ010000099.1:0-29773 GCF_056339875.1 Blautia sp. ZXY-1-C6 | reverse complement strand
CTGCAAAATGACGATTTTAACTCTATCCGCACTGAGTATTCCGATATGCTGAAATCGCAGCTTGCCAAAGGGAACAACGGGCTTGTCAAGCATAAGTACATCACATTTTCCATTGAAGCGGACAATCCGGCGGCAGCAAGGGCGCGGCTTTCCCGTATTGAAACAGACGTACTCAATAATTTTAAGGTGCTTGGGGTATCGGCGCACCCCTTATCCGGCTATGAACGCCTAAAGGTGCTGCATGGGGTATTCCACCCGGCAGGCGAGCCGTTCTCATTCTCTTATGACTGGCTGACCCCGACGGGGCTTACCACAAAGGACTTTATCGCCCCGTCCTCTTTCAAGTTCGGGGAGGGACGCTACTTTGCTATGGGGAAAAAGACGGGGGCGGTATCGTTCCTTGAAATCCTTGCCCCGGAGTTAAACGACCGTATCTTAGCGGATATGTTGGACTTGGAAACAGGCGTTATTGTCAATCTCCACATTAAAAGTATCGACCAGTCGGAAGCAATCAAGACCATTAAGCGCAAAATCACTGACCTTGACAAGATGAAGATTGAGGAACAGAAAAAAGCGGTTAGAAGCGGTTACGATATGGATATAATCCCGTCCGACCTTGCCACCTTTGGAAATGAAGCAAAGAACCTGTTGCAGGATTTACAGAGCCGCAACGAGCGAATGTTTCTTCTCACGTTCCTTGTGGTAAACATGACAGACACGAAGCGGAAACTGGAAAATGACATTTTCGCGGCGGCGGGCATTGCACAGAAATACAACTGCGCCCTGACCCGTCTTGACTATCAGCAGGAAGCGGGGCTGATGTCCTCTATCCCTTTGGGGGAGAACCTTATCCCGATACAACGGGGACTTACCACATCAAGCACCGCTATTTTTATCCCGTTCATCACGCAGGAGCTATTTCAGACCGGGTCTGCCCTGTATTATGGGCTGAACGCTTTAAGCAACAACATGATACTCTGCGACCGCAAGCAGCTTAAAAACCCGAATGGGCTTATCTTGGGAACACCGGGCAGCGGAAAATCCTTTGCGGCAAAGCGGGAAATCACAAACGCCTTTCTCATTACTGACGATGATATTTTTATCTGCGACCCGGAAGCCGAGTATTTTGCCCTTGTCAAGCGGCTTGGCGGGCAAGTGATACGCTTATCCCCGACCGGGAAAGGCATGGACGGCAAGCCCCAGTATGTGAACCCTATGGATATGAACCTTAATTACAGCGAGGACGACAGCCCCCTTGCACTGAAAAGTGATTTTATCCTGTCCCTCTGCGAGCTTGTCATTGGCGGCAAGGAGGGCTTGCAGCCCGTTGATAAGACCGTCATTGACCGCGCCGTAAGGAATGTGTACCGGGACTACCTTGCTGACCCCGACCCGGCAAAAATGCCTATCTTGGGCGACCTTTACGACGAGCTGTTAAAACAGCCGGAGCCGGAAGCTGCCCGCATTGCAGCGGCATTGGAGCTGTATGTTTCCGGCAGTCTTAACGTATTCAACCACAGAACGAATGTGGAGCTTTCTAACCGCCTTGTCTGCTTTGACATTAAGCAGCTTGGGAAGCAGCTCAAAAAGTTAGGTATGCTCATTGTGCAAGACCAGATATGGAACCGCGTTACCATTAACCGGGCAGAAAAGAAATCTACCCGCTACTATATGGACGAATTTCACTTGCTCTTAAAAGAGGAACAGACCGCCGCTTACAGTGTGGAGATTTGGAAGCGTTTTAGAAAATGGGGAGGCATACCCACAGCTATCACGCAGAACATTAAGGACTTGCTTGCTTCCCGCGAGGTGGAAAATATCTTTGAAAACTCTGATTTTGTCCTCATGCTCAATCAGGCACAGGGCGACCGGGCTATCCTTGCAAAGCAGTTAAATATCAGCCCACAGCAGATGAAGTATGTAACCCACACCGAAGCAGGCGAGGGACTTATCTTTTATGGGAATGTGGTGCTTCCCTTTGTAGACCATTTCCCGAAAGATACCGAGCTTTACCGCATTATGACGACGAAGCCGGAGGAAGTGAGCAGCCTATGAAACAGTTAAAACCACGCGATAAAATCACGCAGAAAATGACCCGCGACGGTGCGGTGGAAATCAATGAAACACAGCAGACTGCCGAGCGTATCAGCAGCCGGGAAGCAGACAGCGACTTTTCACAGCCGGACACCGCTACCGCAGAGCGTGTCATGGAACACCTTGACGCAGCCCATACCCGAAAGGCAAGCAAAAAGGCAGTCAAGAAAGCACAGGAAGCGGCTGTTTTGCGTACTTCCACCTCACGCTTGCAGTTTACCGACGAGGAACGGGAAACGCCAAAACTGCAACCCTACATCAAAAAATCGGAAAAAGCAGCCGACAAACTGGACGCAGCAAAGGCAGCTCTCCCGAAGCAGAAGAAACTTGTAAAAGAGCGCACCTTTGAGGAAACCGCCGGAAAGGCAAAGACCCGTTTACGCTTTGAAGAACAGGAAAAGCCGATACCCGGCGGCAAAGCCCACAGTAACCCGTTATCCCACCCCGCGCAGGAAGTGGGTATTTTTGTTCACAACAAAATCCATAGCGTCGAGAAAGATAATTCCGGTGTGGAGGGCGCGCACAAATCGGAGGAACTTGCCGAGCGCGGCGCAAGGTACGGGACAAGAAAATTAAAACAGGGCTACCGCAGCCATAAGCTGAAACCCTACCGGGAAGCGGCAAAGGCAGAACAGGCAGCGTTTAAGGCAAACGTCAATTTTCAGTATCACAAAGCCTTGCAGGAGAACCCGCAGCTTACAAGCAATCCCTTTTCACGGTTCATGCAGAAACAGAAAATCAAACGCCAGTATGCAAAAACCGTAAAGAAAAGCGGCGCAGCCACCGCCAAAGCTGCCGCCGGAGCGTCCCAAACAGCAGCAAAGAAAGCGGCTGCCTTTGCAGGACGACACCCGGCAGGCGTGATAATCGCTATCGCCGCGCTGCTTCTGTTCATCATGGTATCCGTAGGGCTTTCCTCTTGTGGGGCAATGTTTTCCGGCAGCATGAACAGCGTGTTAGGGACTTCCTACACGTCCGAGGACAGCGACCTTGTGGCAACGGAACAGAGCTATGCTGCAATGGAAAATGAGCTGCAACAGGAAATTGACAATATCGAAAGCACCCACAGCGGCTATGATGAATACCGCTATGACCTTGATACTATCGGGCATAACCCCCACGAATTAGCGTCGTACTTGACTGCCCTTTTGCAGAGTTACACCCCGCAGAGCGCACAGGCAGAGCTAAAACGGCTGTTCGGCTTACAGTACACCTTGACGCTGACGGAAGAAATCGAGATACGCACCACCACCGACGAGGAGGGCAACGAGGAAGAATACGAATACCGTATCTTAAATGTGAAACTGACAAACAAGCCGATTGCTTCCCTTGCGGAAGAACTGCTGAACCCACAGCAGTTTGAAATGTTCAAGGTGTACTTACAGACACAGGGCAACAAACCGTTGATTTTTGGCGGCGGCTCTCCCGACGGAAGCCCGTCCGAGGATTTAAGCGGCGTGGAGTTTGTAAACGGCACACGTCCCGGAAACCCGGAGCTTATGGAGCTTGCAAAACAGCAGGTCGGAAACGTGGGCGGCTACCCCTATTGGTCTTGGTACGGCTTTAACAGCCGCGTGGAATGGTGCGCCTGCTTTGTGTCATGGTGCTACAATCAAGCCGGAAAAAGCGAACCCCGCTTTGCAGGCTGCGAATGGCAGGGCGTTCCCTGGTTCCAGTCAAGGGGGCAATGGGGCGCGCGGGGCTATGAGAATATCGCACCGGGCGACGCTATCTTTTTCGACTGGGATTTAGACGGCGTTGCCGACCATGTGGGGCTTGTGCTTGGCAGGGACGGAAGCCGCGTCTATACCGTTGAGGGCAATTCCGGCGACGCCTGCAAGATTAAAAGCTACGACCTCAACTATCAATGTATCAAAGGCTACGGGCTGATGAACTGGTAAAGCAGCCCCCGAAAAGAAAGGAGAAATGATCTATGGCAAACAATAAAATTGACCGTATCAATAAGGAAATCGCAAAGACCCGCGAGAAAATCACAGAGTATCAGAACAAGTTAAAAGGACTGGAAGCGCAGAAAACCGAAGCGGAAAACCTTGAAATCGTGCAGCTTGTACGCGCTATGCGTATGACCCCACAGGAACTTAACGCCATGCTCAAAGGCGATACTATCCCCGGCATGACAGCTGCACCCGCTACCGAAGCCGCAGACTATGAAGAACAGGAGGACAATGCAGATGAAGAATAAACTGAAAAAGACTATGACCGCCCTTTGTGCCGCCCTTATCCTTATGGGCGGTTTTTCTGTCCCTGCCTATGCACAGGGAACAGCCGCAGAGCCACCCGCAGAGGACGCGACCAACGACAGCAATGTAGTTGTGGAGGAAGAAGAAACGCCGCCCCTTACCCCAAAGGGCAACGCAACACTGGTAGACGATTTCGGCGGCAATAAGCAGCTTATCACTGTTACCACAAAAAGCGGCAACTATTTCTATATCCTCATTGACCGGGCAGCCGAGGGGGAACAGACCGTACATTTCCTTAATCAAGTGGACGAAGCCGACCTTATGGCACTGACCGAAACTGGGGAAGCCACGAAAAAACCGGAAGTCTGCAACTGTACGGAGAAATGCGAAGCCGGAAAAGTAAATACGTCCTGCCCGGTATGTGCAACCACTCTGACAGGCTGCACAGGCAAGGAACCTACCCCAACACCCACAGAGCAGCCGGAAGAACCCAAAGAAAAAGGCGGCAATCCCGGCGCGGTACTTGCCTTAGTCCTCTTTGTGCTGCTTGGTGGCGGCGCGGCGTTCTACTACTTTAAGTTTGTAAAACCGAAGCAGAACGTGAAAGGAAGCACCGACCTTGAAGATTTTGACTTTGAGGATTACGACGAGGACGAGCCGGAAGCAGATACCGGGGAAGTTTCCAAAGAGGAAGAAACGGAGGACGAGGAAGTATGACCCTGTTTACCGACAATCCCTTTGAAAAGATGATGATACAGAAGCCGGACTATGGCAAACGGGAAAAATCCCCGCCGGAGCTTTCTTCCCCACGCTGCGCGGGCTGCCCTTACAAGGGGCAGTCCCCTTGTGTGGGGTACTGTATGAGAAAACTGGAAAACAAACGACAGACCGAACGATAAAAGGAGGAATTATCATTGATTTTAGTTATCGCAGAAAAGCCCAGTGTGGCACAGACAATCGCTGCCGTACTTGGGGCAAAGGAAAAGAAAGACGGATTTCTCACAGGAAGCGGCTATATCGTTTCTTGGTGCGTGGGACATTTGGTAGGGCTTTCCGAAGCTGCCGCCTACGGGGAGCAGTATAAAAAGTGGAGCTATGACAGCTTACCGATTTTGCCGCAGGAATGGAAGTACACCGTTGCTTCTGACAAGGAAAAGCAATTCAAGACCTTAAAGGAACTTATGCACCGGGCAGACGTTTCCGAAGTCGTCAATGCCTGCGACGCGGGGCGCGAGGGAGAACTCATTTTCCGTTTTGTCTACGAAGTTGCCGGGTGCAGGAAGCCCACGCGCCGCTTGTGGATTTCCTCAATGGAAGAAGCTGCTATCAAAGAGGGCTTTTCTCATCTGAAGAACGGCGAAGCATACGACGCGCTCTTTGCTTCCGCATTATGCAGGGCAAAGGCTGACTGGCTAATCGGTATCAACGCCACCCGTCTTTTTTCTGTCCTTTACAACCATACCTTGAATGTGGGACGCGTACAGACCCCGACCTTAAAAATGCTTGTTGACCGGGACGCGGCGATTACCACGTTCAAGAAAGAAAAATACTATCATGTGCACCTGTCCTTATCCGGCGCGGAAGCTGCAAGCGAAAAACTGTCTGACCGTTCCGAAGCTGACAGGCTGAAAGCTGCTTGTGAAGCGTCAAAAGCAGTCTGTACTTCCCTTGTGAAAGAGAAAAAGACCGCAGCCCCGCCGAAGCTCTTTGACCTTACTTCTTTGCAGAGGGAAGCAAACCGCCTGTTCGGATATACCGCAAAGCAGACCCTTGACCTTGCACAAGCCCTGTATGAAAAGCGTTTGCTTACTTATCCGAGAACCGACAGCGCATTTCTGACCGACGACATGGGCGACACAGCGGCGGGCATTATCAAGCTGCTTTGTGGGAAATTTTCTTTTATGGCGGGCATGGACTTTGCGCCGGAGCTTGCAAAAGTGCTGAACAGTAAAAAGGTATCAGACCACCATGCCATTATCCCGACTATGGAGCTTGCAAAGACCGACCTTGCCGCGCTGCCGGAAAGCGAAAGGAATATCCTTACCCTTGCCGGGGCGCGTCTGCTCATGGCGACCGCCGCAGTACATACCTTTGAAGCGGTTACGGCTACATTTGAATGTGCCGGACAGTCCTTTACCGCAAAGGGAAAAACAGTGCTGTACGACGGTTGGAAAGAGATTGACCGCCGTTACCGGGCAGCCTTAAAGAACAAGCCCGAAACGGACGACGCAGACAGCGACACAGAAAAGACCCTGCCGCCATTTACCGAGGGACAGACCTTTGAAAATCCGGCGGCAACGGTAACGGAACATGACACAACACCGCCAAAACCTCACAACGAAGCGTCGCTGCTCTCTGCTATGGAGCACGCCGGAAGCGAGGACACCGACCCGGACGCAGAACGCAAAGGGCTTGGAACTCCCGCCACCCGCGCCGCCGTCATTGAAAAACTGGTAAAGGGCGGTTTTGTGGAGCGAAAAGGCAAGCAGCTACTTCCCACAAAGGACGGTATCAACCTTGTGTGCGTCCTGCCGGACACCTTGACAAGCCCGCAGCTTACCGCAGAATGGGAAAACAATCTGACACAGATTGCAAAAGGCAAGGCAGACCCCGCCGCATTTATGGAGGGTATTGAGAATATGGCGCGGGAACTGGTAAAGACGTACCCGTTTCTTTCTGATGATAAAGCGCAGATGTTCAAGCCGGAACGGGAAGCGTTGGGAAGCTGCCCCCGCTGCGGTTCTCCTGTCTATGAGGGCAAGAAGAATTACTATTGCAGCAATAAGGAATGTATCTTTACCATGTGGAAAAATGACCGTTTCTTTGAAGAACGAAAAGTAACCTTTACCCCGAAGATTGCCGCCGCGCTCTTACAATCCGGCAAGGTAAATGTGAAAAAGCTCTATTCCCCAAAGACGGGCAAGACCTACGACGGAACTATCGTATTGGCTGATACGGGCGGGAAATATGTCAACTACCGGGTGGAGCTTCCGAAGAAAAAATAACTGAATAGCAAGCATAGGAAAAGAGTACCCTTTTCCGTAAAATTCCTGCTTTCTCTACCGAGAACGGCGGGGATTTTTGCTTGTTGGGAAGTTTCCCAAACCCTCTGAAATCTTGAAAAAATATCTAAACTCTTTGGCAAAAACGCGGGCGCGGGGTACTGAATGATGAAACTGGAAAGCGCAGCGTCCGCGCTGCCTTTGGGAAAGGAGGTTACACATGGCAAATTTACGGGACACCGTAAAAGACTATCAAGAAGAATTAAGGGACGGTATCGCTTGGGTGGCGTTTTGGAAAACGGGACGTTCTTGGAACGCGGAATATTTCCACCTTGAAATGGGCGATATTCTCTACCCGGAGGACAGAAGCCGCATGGAAGAAATCAAACAGGCTGACCCTGCCGCCGTTGTGGTAAACGGCTATTATTCCGGCTATCTTGGCGAGGACAGGAACCTTGACGAACTGACCGCCGGGGTGCGCCGCCACTACGAAAACGGATATAGCAATATCGGGGAATTTATCGAAGCCCACGACGACAGGCTGCCGCCGGAGCTTATCGAGGAAGCAAGAGCCGCCGCCCACGCTGCGGGGCTGCCTTTTTCTGAAAAAGCCTACCGGGGCGGCGAAGAACCCGACCCCTATCTATTTGACGGGAGCATGAGCATGGAGGACTACGAGCTTATGCACCGCATGATTGAGAAAGAAAGGAGTGAGCGCATGGAAGAAACGATTTTAAGCGGGTATCTTTCTAATCTTGGAAAGTACACCGAGGGCAGACCTGCGGGCGAATGGGTATCATTCCCCACGACTGCTGAACATTTGAAAGAAGTCTTTGACCGTATCGGGATAGACGGCAAAAACTACGGGGAGCTGCACATCACAGAATATCAGTCCTCTATTCCGGGACTGGCAGGGAAATTGACCGAGCTTGAAAGCCTTGACGAACTGAACTATTTGGGCGAGCTTTTGAAAATGCAGTTTGACGACGACCGGGAAAAATTTGCTGCGGCTATCACATACGGCGACCATACAAGGGACTTGCAGGACATTATAAACCTTGCACAAAATCTTGACTGTTACTGGATTTATCCGTCCGTAAAAACCGAGGAAGATTACGGGCATTATCTGATTGAAGAACTGGACGAGTTGGAGCTGCCGGAAGAAGCAAAAAACTATTTTCTCTATGAGGAATACGGGCGGGACGCTGCTATCAATGACGGGGGCAGATTTACCGAGCAGGGATATATCTACAACAACCGCAACACCTTTACACAGTGGTATGACGGACGGGACGTGCCGGAGGAATATCGGGTAACACCGCAGCCGCCAGTACAGGAAAAGGAACAGGCAGACCTTGACGCTGCCGCAGCCATACCGACCACTGCCACAGAGCAGCCCCCGGTTCTCCCGATTATCCTATCTTCCGAAAAGCCCGCCAACAAAATGAAAGAGATTACCGACCGACTGGAACAGGGCATTTTGGGGATTTATGAAAGCGACCGTTACGCCGACTATCTGCGTACTATGTCTAAATTCCATGATTACAGCCTAAACAATACAATCCTTATCGCCATGCAGGGCGGCAACCTTGTAAAAGGCTATAAACAATGGGAAAAGGAATTTGACCGCCATGTAAAGCCGGGGGAAAAAGCTATCAAGATAATTGCGCCCGCGCCCTTTACCGTTAAGAAACAGGTGGAAAAAATCGACCCGGACACGCAAAAGCCTGTTTTCGATAAGAACGGGAAAGCCGTTACCGAGGAAAAGGAAATCCAAATCCCCGCCTTTCGTGTGGTATCTGTTTTTGACGTGTCGCAGACCGAGGGTAAGGAGTTGCCCGACCTTGGGATAAAGGAGCTTACGGGCGACGTGGAACAGTATCAGGATTTTTTCGCTGCCCTTGAAAAAACTTCCCCCTTTGCTATGGGATTTGAAGCACTAAGCGGCAGTATAAAAGGACGCTGCAATTATGAGGAAAAGTGTATTCTCATCAACGAGGGCATGGACGAATTGCAGAATATCAAGACCGCTATCCATGAAATTGCCCATGCGACACTCCATGACATAGACAAAGACGCGCCGGAACGTCCCGACCGCCGCACCCGCGAGGTACAGGCAGAAAGCGTCGCCTATGCCGTTTGCCAACACTACGGGCTTGATACGTCGGACTATTCCTTTGGATATATCGCCGGGTGGAGCAGCGGAAAAGAACTTGCAGAACTGAAAGGCTCTCTTGAAACAATCCGCAGCACCGCCGCAAGTCTGATTGATACCATAGACGGACATTTTGCAGAAATCCAAAAGGCACAGGATAAGGAACAGACCACCGAACAGGCACAGACCCCACAGGAAGCTACCATACAGCCCGAAGCAGAAGCAGCCGCGCCGGAGCTTCCCGAAGAAACAGCCCCGGTACAGGAAAAAGAAGCACAGACCGAGCCGGAAGCTGATACAGGCGCAAGCAGCGAAGCACCACAGCCGGAACAAGCTGCACCCGCCGCACCTTATTACACAATCAACGAAGCTGCCGCCAAACGTGCAAAGGACGCAAACAGTTTTTCCGATTATAAGCAAGGCAGCGCGACGGCTGAATACAGGCACTATGTAGATGAAGCCGTACAGCTTGCAGAAAGGCAGAAACAGCGGGTAGACCCGATGTACCATGAGAAAATCGACAGCCTGCTTGACACCTACGCCCGGAAACTGGCGGCGAACATGAACAAAGGCTATGAGATTGACGCGCGTGTTCCCTCTATCCTCATTGCGGGCGGCTCTAACTTCCCCACAAGGAAGAAAGAAAAGCAGAACGCAGCCCGCGACAGCAATTACCGGGAATGGCAGGACATACAGGGGCTTCTTGATAAAATCCGCAGCACCGGCATGGGCGGTATCAGCGCAGACGACCCACAGGCAGTACAGAAGTTGGAAAAGAAACTGGAAAGCCTTGAAAAATCACAGGAAACCATGAAATCCGTAAACGCCTATTACCGCAAGCATAAGACCCTTGACGGCTGCCCGCATTTGTTGCCGGAACAGCTTGAAAAATTAAAAGCGGACATGGCGAGCAGTTGGCATTTGGAGGACAAGCCCTTTGCGACTTGGGCGTTATCCAACAACAGCGCAGAAATCCGGCGAGTGAAAGACCGTATCAAATCCCTTTCGCAGCAAAAAGAAATCGGTTTTGTGGGTTGGGAGTTTGACGGCGGCAAGGTGGAAGCAAACACCGAAGCGAACCGACTGCAAATCTTCTTTGAGGATAAGCCGGACGAAGCCACGCGGGAAGCCTTAAAAAGCAATGGCTTCCGTTGGTCGCCCAAAGCCGGGGCATGGCAGCGGCAGCTTACCAGTAACGCTTATTATGCGGCTGATTATGTCAAGGCGATTGCACCTCTTACCGGGGAAAAGCCTACCGAGTTACAACGGGCGCATATCCGGCAGCAAACGGTAGCTGCACAGGAACAACCCGCACAGGGGCAGCCGGAACAGGAAGCCCCACAGGATAAAGACACCTTTTCCATTTATCAGATAAAAGGCGGGGACGAAACAAGGGACTTGCGTTTTGAGCCTTACGACCGTCTGACTGCCACAGGACACCGGGTAGACGCGAAAAACTATACACTTGTCTATTCCGCAGAGCTTACTCCGGGGACTTCCTTTGAAGATATTTATACCCGCTTTAATATCGACCACCCGAAAGATTTTAAGGGACACAGCCTTTCCGTTTCCGACGTGGTGGTGCTTCATCAGAACGGGCAGGACATCGCCCACTATGTAGACAGCTTCGGTTATAAGGAAGTGCCGGAGTTTTTGCAGCCGGAAAACTATCTGAAAACTGCCGAGCAGACCACCGAGCAGAATTACAACATGATTGACGGGCAGATAAACAACACCCCGACCGCTACGGAACTGGAAGAAAAAGCAAAAGCCGGAGGACAGATTTCCCTTGCAGAATACGCCGAAGCCCTCAAAGCAGAAAAGAAACAGGCAGAGCCGGAGAAAAAGTCCTCTATCCGGGCGCAGCTTAAAGCAGCGAAAGAACAGGCACCGAAGAAACAGGCAAGACAGAAAACACAGGATTTGGAAAGGAGCTGACCTATGAAGTTACAAAAATTTGAAAATGTGGACGTTATTGCTTCCCTTGAAGCCATAATGAAACAGAACACCGCTTTTTATCAGAGCGATTTTGACATAGACAAACAGATTTTGCGGAAAGCGGCGGTAAGCCTTATCCCGGAGGACAAACGGCTTTTGTGGTTTTCCCGCCCGTCCGGGACGTGCTGCTTCCGGGAACGGGACGTTTTTCTAAAGGACACAAGGCAGCATAATACATGGCGGTTTTACGGGGAACAGACCCGCGATACTATCCTTGCCTATGCGGTGGAACTGACAGGCACAGAGCAGGAAAAAATCAAGGGCAATCTTTATGAACTGGATTATTTGCAGCATTTCCGGGAAGTAATCGAAAAATCAATCCCTGCCGACAACTACACGCTGATTTATGAGCATGGGGAGCTGACAAAGCCTGCCGGACAATATTTTGACGGGGACACTGACCCGCAACTTGGAAAGTTTATACGTTTTGAAGCACAGCCAAACGACCCGGAAGCCTTAAAAAGCCTTTTGAGGAAACAGCAGAAAAAACGAACACCTCATACGCAGAGGGATTTTCAGTTACATATCGCCGCCCTGCATGATAGACAGATTGAAATAGAAGCCCGCCGGATTGTGGAAAATGTAAAAGGGCTTGGAGAACCGGACAGCCCCGAAAAGACCCATTGTGCGGTAGAACTTTCTCCCTACTTTGTTCCACTGGCAACGGATAAGGATATGGAACGGCTGCTTTCCATGCTCCCTTACAAAAGCCTTTCCTTATCTACGTTGGAGGGCAGGCATGGCGTTTATGCGCTGATAGATAAAAGCGAGAGGAAGAAAGAGATGAAACAGTCCCTTCCCTCTGTCCGGGCGCAGTTACAAACAGAAAAATCCCCAAAAGTCCCGAAAAAGACAGCAAAATCAAAACATCACGAATTGGAGGTATGAGCATGATTAGACTGACCGTTGAAGAAATGAACCTGTTGAGTATTTACCATGAGGGAAGCAAAGCACAGCTTATGGAAAATATGACGGCTGCGCTGCCGTTCATGGACGAGGATATGCGCCCCTTTGCAGAACGCACCTTACAGAAAATTTCCCCGCTAACAGAAAACGAGTATGCGGAGCTTGCCATTTTCGCCGCTGATGAAGTATGACCGGGGGTAAGCGGCTTACGCCGCCACAGAGCCGAAAAGTCAACAGCCTTGTAAAAAAGGAGTGCTGCAACTGCGAGCGCGGACACTGTATCTTACTGGACGACGGGGAGGAATGTGTCTGCCCGCAGCTCATTTCCTGTTCGCTTTTATGCAAGTGGTTTCAAATTGCCGTACTTCCTCTTGATAAGCTACTGTATGCAGAGCTTTTCAAGACAGAGGACAAAAAGCGTTGTACCGAGTGCGGCACGTTCTTTGTATCAAAATCGAACAGCGTCAAATACTGCCCGGACTGCCGGAAGCGGATTACCCGCAGACAGGCAGCCGAGCGCATGAGGAAACGGCGTGCGGCGGTTACGCGATAAGGGCAAAAAAAGCCTTGATTTACAGGGCATAAATGACGTGAAACTGGCATAGGCGATACAGAATACCTTTTCCCTTAAAATGGGGGTTCTACTGCGTAACATTTTAAAATCAGTACCTATAAAAGAACAGGGTGCGGGAGGTCATTACTGGCTTCCTGCGCCCTGTTCTTTTTGTGTCTGACTGTCTTTATCCTGCATTTCCGGCTTCGGCTGTAATTCTTTTTCTATCCGGTTCCGGTAATGGGTTTTCCTGCGGTAAAAATATTTTGTTACTTCCTGTTCCGGCAGCCATATCCCCGCAGCTTCTATCCGTTCCATAACAGCGGCAACGATTTCCCGGTTGTTGTACTTATGCGGCTCCTGTCCCTTTTCTATCCAAAGACGGCGGTATTCCTCATAAAGCCATGTACTGATAGTTTCTTTCTGCCGTTGCTTCAAATGCCGGAACTGCTTATCTGTCCGCAGCAGCTTCCCGTCTACCTTTTTATGATTTTTTGTCCCGATTTCTTTTTTCCTCTCTTTCCATTTCTTCAAGGGGAAACTGGGGGAGGGCTTCTATCAGCTTCATTGTGATATACTGGCGCATATCTTCATCAATTTCCAGTTTGAATGTTCCGTCCGGCTGACGTTTCTTTACAGTTGCCTGCCTGTCGATTTCGTCCTTGTAGCACATAAGCACCTTTTCCACCGCCCATGTTTCTCCGGTAACGGCGGCGCTTATGGTTTCATAATCGGGTATCGTTTGGTCTGCCATGTTTTCACGCTCCTGTCTATATTGGAATACCTTTATCCTACCACGCTTTTATAGATATTTCTACTGTAAGCGTTCGGTTTCCCTGCCCCGTTCCGGTTCTTTTTCCAGTCTTAAAATACTGTCTATGTTCTGTTTGATAACGTCGTATTCCTTGACCTGTTTTTTCAGCTTGCCATAATCAGTGTAAAGGGCTTCTTTCTGCGCTTGGAGCTTCCCGTATTCTTCCTGCATGGCGGCAAGATTGGGGAGCTTGGTAACGCCCGCCGCTTTCAATGCCTTTGCCGCCGCTTCATGGAGTATCAGACTGCTTTCCTGCTTTGCCCGGTATGTGTCCTTATCCTTTGCCCTGCGGTATGCTTCATAGACGGTTTTTGTTTTTTGGTAGGTGGTAACGTGCTTCATCAGCACCGCCATGTCTGCAAGACGTTTCTCCACGCTCTTTAATGCGTCTGCTGTCTTTTCATTTTCCGCATTTATTTCTTCAATCCGGCTGACTAAATCCGCGTACTGCTCAATCTTGTGTTCTGTCAAGAAATTCATAGTTTTTGCAGCCAGTTTCAGATTATGGATTTTCGCCCACTGTTCATAGCCCCGGCTCTCTTGTGCCTTGATACTACTTTCAATGTCGATAAGCAGCGATACGCCGCGCTGCTCTTTGGGAGCTTTCGCTGCCTTTGTGCGCTTGCCTGCAATCCGTTCTTTGATTGCTTCCTCTGTATAATCTGCACCGAGGGTTTTTAAGCGGGTAAAGCGTTCCTGTCCGGGAGCGCGGCAGGAGATATATTTTCCCGGTTTTATCTCATAGCCCGCCGCCTGTAACCGCTGCAATAATTCTTCAAAACTTGCTACTTGGGGGATAAGTGTATCAACGGCAATTTTTAGCTTGCCTTTCCAACTTGTTCCCGTCTTTTCCGCTTGATATTCTGCATAGCTTTTTCCCTTACTGCCTTTACCCGGAATGACAACGGACAGCCCGTTTTCCCTGCACAGCTTATCACTTATGTTCCGTATGCCGTAGTAACTGCGCTTATTGGAATTGTACTTATGGTAGTCAACAAAGTTGACCGCACAAAAAATGATATGGTTATGGATATGCCCTTTGTCTATGTGGGTAGTCAAGACGTATTCATGCTGTCCCTTTGTTACCGCGTCGGCAAGCTGTTTTCCGATTGTGTGGGCTTTCTCACAGTCCACCTCTCCCGGTTCAAACGATTGTATCAGATGAAAGGCTAAGTTGTTCCCTTTCTGCCGAGCCTGCGACAAAGTATATTCAAACTCAATATCTGCCGTTTCATAGCTGCACCCAAAGGAGGACACAAGCGTTTTCCCGTCTGTCTTATCCGGGTTTTGGATATAATCAAGGGCTTTGCTCAACGTGCTTTTAATAGGCTTAATCTTTGTAACCGCCATATCTCCGCAAGCACCCCCTTTATTTCCTCTATGTCCTCTTGGTAGACGCTGCCTGTCGCATTGACACGCTTTGCAATCTGATTGACGTTGACCCCGATTTTCTGTATCTCCGCTGTCATGGCTTTTATGTCGCTATGGTCTGTCTGAATGATATACCCGTCAATGGCAATCTTGCGAAGATACGCCGCCATATTTTGGGTAGGGACGAGCTTCATTTTCTGTTCAATCAATGCCCGTTCTTCCTCTGTTACATAGAATTTGATTTGTACTTTTCTTTTGCGTCCGTTCATGCAATCGTTCCTTTCCATTCCGAGGGTTTGGGACACTTCCCAACAAGCAATTTTTAACCGACGCACCGCAGGGCGGGAGGGCGAAAATACGGAAAAGGGTACTCTTTTCCTATGCTTGCTAAGAAACTTTCTCCCTTTATCCCTACTACATGGAAAATTTGATTTTGCCAAAGCAGGACAAAAGAAAAACGTCGCAAACTGCGACGTTTCAAACTGCTTTCTCTATGAAGAAACGAGGGAACTTTATTCCCCCGTTGTTTCGTTGTTGGCTTCCTCAATCCCTTTTGCGGTAGCAGACAGGATTTTCAAATCCTTTTCGCTCATGCCGTCGAGCATGGTATCAAGCTGACGGCGGCGGGTGGACTTTTCCTGTTCCCGTTCCGGGAAAAAGAACTGGTCTACCGATACGTCAAGCAAGGTTACAAGCTCATACAAAATCTGCAAACTTGGGTGCTGTCCGCTGTTCTCAATGGACGCGATATATCGCGGCGCAATGTTCAGCTTATCCGCTAACTGATTGCGGGAAATCCCCTTTGCTTTTCTTGCCGCTTTTATAGCCTGTCCGAAAGCCTTAAAATCAAACTTTTCTTTGTTCTGCTTCATAATCATTTCACCCAACTACATTGTATATTTCATCTCTCTTTCGAGATATGATTACACACATCATAGTATGGATAGAAATAGAGCATATCATACACTTGCTATTATTCGGTTATCCGATTATAATTATATTGATAAAGTTTGAGGAAAGGGCGGTTGAACTATGGAATATATGTCTTGTCCAGAAGCAGCGGAAAAATGGGGCATTTCTGAACGGCGAGTACAGATACTTTGTAAACAGAACAGAATACCGGGAGTTTCAAAAATCGGTTATATGTGGTTGATACCCAAAGCGGCAGAGAAGCCTACTGATGGACGTAGGAAAGGGAATAAAAAATAGATAATTCCTTACGTAAAACCTTACATCAAATGTAAGTGTTACATTGAGTTATTACGCAGTAAAATTATAACTGGTAAACAATCAACAATCCACAAGGCGAGGTGTAAAAATGAATTATACAGAAAAACTCTTGGAAGTGTGCGACTTGCATAAAGTTTACACAAAAGATGGTGTCCCCACAAAGGCTCTAAATGGGATTTCATTTAATGTTCTCAATGGTGAATATTTGGGTATTATGGGTGCAAGTGGTTCCGGTAAAACTACATTATTAAATTGTATTGCGACGGTAATTAAACCAACTTCAGGTCAAATTTTACTTTCAGGTGCCAATATAAGCTCTTTTGATGGCACGAAGTTGGCTGAATATCGTGGCAACAAGATTGGTTATCTATTTCAAGATTTTGCTTTACTTGATAATCTAACTGGTAAAGAAAATATTATATTGCCTTTATCAATTCATAATATTGACATTGTTACAGCGGAAAAAAAGCTAAAAGATATAGCAGATTTTCTTGGAATTACAGACGTTCTTTCTAAATTTCCGTCACAAATGTCGGGCGGTCAAAAACAACGCGTAGCTGCTGCACGTAGTTTGATTTCTGACCCCGATATTATTTTGGCTGATGAACCTACAGGTGCATTAGATACAAAATCAGCACGTTTACTCATGGAGAAGTTACAGGAAATCAATCTTAGGCGTGGACGCACAATCCTAATGGTCACGCATGACCCTAACGCCGCGAGTTTCTGTTCTCGTATTTTGTTCATTCAAGACGGTGTTATTTTCCATGAGTTACGTCGTAAAATTCCAAATGAAACACAGGAAGATTTTTATGCACGTATTTTACAAGTGATGGCTCGAATGGGGGGAGGAAGTGCAAATGTTCTTTAATCTCACATGGCGAAACGCCAAACGGAGCCGTAGCGAAAACCTAATTTATTTTCTGACAATGATAACAGCCGTAGCAATGTTTTATATAGTGCTTTCTCTTGGACAACAGGACGTAATACGTTTTTTAAGTGAAATTGAGAGCGACGCAGTAGAACGGTTGCTTACTAATCTTTTACCGACGGTTTATCTTTGTGCTTTATTATTTGTGTTCTTTCTCGTAGTATTTGCAAACAAATATCAACTTGAATGTCGTAGTCGAGAACTGGGGCTTTATTTGATGTTTGGAATGACAAAGATTAAATTATTTATTCAAATAATGACAGAGGGGCTAATCACGTCGTTTTTAGCTCTTTTAGGAGGGCTTGTATGCGGTGGCTTTTTATCCGAAGCTATAAGTCTTACAACCGCGCGTTTAGTAGGGCATGGTATCATTACACACCAATTAAGTTTTTCTGTAAGTGCCGCTATTTTCACATCGTTAGGCTTCTTGATTATTCAGTTTGTAGCATTGTTTGTTCTATGCGGAAAGCTGTTCCGTAAAGAGCTACATCAACTTGTTTATGGAGAGATGGCGAAAAAGCAACGCACAGGGAATCCATATGTAAGTTTCGTATCGTTTGCTATAGGCACCGTAATTTTGCTTGTCGCGTACTGGATTGTTGTAGAGCATTTTATGGCTGCGAGTGGGGCAATGCTGCTTATTGCCGTTTTACTTGGAATTATCGGAACAATTCTATTTATTCGAGGACTTGCAAGAATTTTGAGTATATGGGCAGCTTCTATAAAACACAAAGCCACAAGAGGACTTTATGTATTTACTTTACGGCAGTTGCATGAAAATGTCGTTAATAAATATATTTCAATCAGCGTAGCGTCCATTCTGATGATGCTTACTATTATGTTAATTACCGACGGCTCAGTGCGCATAATGTCATATGGAAGTGAATTGACACGAGGTACTTCTGTTTATGACTTTACTGTAATGGGCAACGACCAAATTGTTGAGAAGTATCTTTCCAACGAACAAATTCGTCCTTATGTATCAAATCTGAACCGTATGGAAATAGGAAATATAAAATCCACTGCTTCGGATGGGATAAGTTCTCCTGTTGATTGGTCGAAATTTAGGAAACAAATCGTGCAGCATTTACCTCAAGATGTAGTAGACCCTGCCACACAAGAAGATGGTATGTATAGTTTTGGCTCCGACCAACCTGCTGCCTTAAACCTTTTAGGTCTTATTGATACTGGTAGTTCTTCTCCTTATTTGCTTCCTGTATCTTCCTATAATCGGTTATTGGATGCCGCGGGAGAAGAACAGATTAGCCTTGGGAACAATGAAGTTGTCTATTATCTCAACCCAGATTTTTTAGGTAATGCTCAAGATGAAACGGTTACACTGTTAAATCAAATTGCAGCAGACGCACAGGCGAATAATGAAGCGTCGCTTTCTATCAACGAAAGACCATTTTATCTTGTTCCCTCCGTACCGATGAAAGGGTTGACCGCAGATGAAAATATCAAGATTATAACTGCATTGATTGTTTCAGATGAGATATATTCAGAATTTGTAAATTCAGACACTTGTATGGTTTATTGGAACTTTTGTATTCCTAATGAACTTGTTGAAACAAAAGGTTTAATGTTACCGATTATGGAAGCTCGTGATTTGTTAAAACCATCTGGTCTATATTACGAAAGCTATCTTAATAATTTTGGGCGACAATTATTTTATGTTATTTCCGGAAGTTATACAACACTATACATGGGATTTATGTTTTTGATTATTGCGTGTGCATTACTTGCCCTGCAATTCTTGACGCAAATGCAAACTACAAAATCAAGGTATCTAACACTCTCTATTTTAGGAGCACGACGTGAACAAATTAAGCGTTCTATCAACCAACAAGTATTATGGTATTTCCTGCTTCCTCTTATATTAGCGTGTATCAGCGGAGCAGTAGGGATATATGCCATGCAGCTATATTTATATTCAGGAGCGGAACACCTTGAACAGTCCTATCCTCTTTTAATTGCTATGGCTGTTATTGTTGTTCTTGTTATGGTAATTTACGGTGTGGCTGTTGCTCGAACAGCTAATCGTGAAATAGGAAAGCTCAATTACAAGCCCAATTCTTAACAGGCTTATAAATATTATGGGAAAGGAGGCGGACATATTGGCAAAGATAGTTGTGGTTGAAGATGATGTTTATATGCGAGAAGAACTGTTGAACTTATTAGAAAAATCGGGATATGATACGATTGGATTATCGGATTTTGAAAACGCAGTATCAGAAATAGCAGCATATTTTCCCGACTTAATTTTGCTTGACATCAATCTTCCCTTTCGTTCGGGTTTTGAAATATGTGAAGAGTTGAAAGCTAAACAGATTGGTACGGTACTCGTATTGACTGCAAGAGATAAATTGCAGGACGAACTGCACGCATTAGACTTGGGGGCTGATGACTATTTAACAAAACCTTGTAATATGTCACGTTTACTTGCCCGAATTAAAAATCTTCTTCGACGTAAAGAAGAACAGGTACAGCAAGGGTTACTTGATGGAGGTGGTTTTTTACTTGACCCGAATACCTTTACAATTTATGTAGGGAATAGCTCTTACCTTATGCCACCGAACGAAGGAAAAATATTACTTGCTCTCTTGAAAAATAGCCCTAAGATTGTTTCTAAAAAAGAATTATGCATTAGACTATGGGGAACAGAAGAATTTATAGACGAAAATGCATTACAAGTAAATTTTACTCGGCTGCGAAAAACGCTTCGGGAGTTTGGGCTTGAAGAACGTATAGAAACGGTGCGAGGGCAAGGATACCGTTTGAAAGAGCAGGTGGACATATGAATAAATGGAAAAATCTTTTAATTGCTATTTCTTCTAATCGAATTTGGTTTATAACATTTATGTGTTTGGATTTGTTCTTTATATTCCTTGCTTGGTTGGCTTACCCGGAATATTTCACAAGCTATGTTGCCTTGATAATTTTTGTTTCATTGGCTGCACTTACTATACCGATTACTATATCAATCAAAAAAAGTAACAAAGCTGATGTTGTTTTTCATAGTTTTTTATTGGAACCAGATGATACTAATGAATACTTACTATGTGAAATTGTACCCGCGTTATTACGTCCCTATGTTCGTGAATTGGGACAGCATTTGAGAACACAGCAGGAATATGTGAACGAACAGAAAATAAAGATTTCGGACTATGAACAATATATTGAAAATTGGGCGCATGAAATTAAAAAGCCACTATCGCTTATGACATTGTTATTGGATAATCGAAAAAACGAAATGTCCCCTTTAGTGCATACTCGTATGCTTTACGTGCGTGACCATGCGCGGCAAGATGTTGAACAAATCCTTTATTTTTCTCGGCTTGGTGCTGTCCATAAAGATTATTATTTTGAACCACTATCTATTCTTAGGACTTGTCGAGAAGCAGTTGAGGATAATGTAACTCTGCTTGAAGAAGCCGGATTTTCTATTGAGTTTTTGGGGAATGAATATCAAATTATATCCGACAAAAAAGGGCTAATGTTTATTTTAGGACAGATTATTAGTAATAGTGTAAAATATGCTGAAAAAAAATCTTCTCCCTTTCTTCAATTCTCAATCAATGAAGCTTCACAAAGTGAAGAAATCATCTTATCTATTAACGATAATGGAATGAGCATACCCATATCGGATTTGCCATTTGTTTTTGATAAAGGTTTTACCGGCGATACAGGAAGTTATTTAAGCCGTTCTACAGGCATGGGGTTATACCTTGTTCAAAAAATGGCTAATGACCTAACTATAAAAGTGGAAATACAGACTAATTCTTATGGTGGAACAACCGTAACCTTGACGTTTCCAAAAGTGGAACGTCCTTTCTTTCGGGAGGTGTAGAAATGCAACAACAGAGTAACGTAACAAACGGACAAAAGCAAAATTCTATTTTGGTATTGTTACTGAACTGGATAATTATTTTAGGAGTGTACCTTTTAATTCGTATTGTATTTATTGTTTTAGGCTTTCATTTATATACACCCCTTTTAGGCGGTTTACTTGCTATTATACCGTATCTTTTAGGAACAATATATTTATGGAAATCCTGTAATCAATACAAAATTTGGTTTTATGTATTGGCTATTCTTCTACCATCTATCGTTGAAAAAATCACATTATATTTGTTTGGCTCGTTTTTATATAATTTAAGTCCGACAAACATTGTTGAAGTTATGGAAACTATTGGTAACAATATGCCATATGTTAACTTCATTAAAAGTCAATCTGCACAATATTTAATCAATATTTCATTTTTTAATTGGACGTACATTATATGTAGTATTGTATTTTCTCTTGCTTGTGTTTTGTTTTTGGTAAGGCGAAAAAAGTGACTGAATAACCACAGAGAATAAATTTAGATATTGCAAATATTATAACAAATGGATATAAAATAGACTAAATCTGCCGCGCGACGGCAAAAGAAAAAAAGCCGTCGTAAAGCAGACATATTTTCACGCGCCTTTGAAACGGTGGCTTATGGAAAAGCCGCCGTTTCTTTTTGCTTAAAGCACTTTGACACTCTCTATCCCATGCAATCAGCAGGGGCGGTATATTGGGAGGTTGTCATTGTGAAAAAAGGAAAGAATGAATACATACAGATAAGGAATACCTTATCAAAAAAAGCCCGCCTCCTACAAGGGGTTATTGCGGCTATATATATGAATTGTCAAATCATCTGAATACTTCTTTTAATTCCTCTGCGCCTGTCCGAGTTTTTTCGGGCGGGCGTATTTTGCGTTTACAGAAGATTTTTTCAAAAACTTTGTCCTCTTTTTGGCAAAGCAAAAAGTCGCCTGTATTATCCCGCGAAAAGGGGAGGTACTACCGCCTTTCGGCAGAAAGGAGGTGAACACCATGACACCTAATCGCAGGGAATTTGAAAAGCAATGTGCGTTTCAAAAGTTCTGTAAATCAGTGCTGCACAACGAAGCGTGCAACGCCCATGAAGAAATTCGTCGGCGCAGAGTTCGGGAGGTTACTTTTTCCAACCTTGCCTTGCATGAGGAACGGCAACTTTATACCGTCGATAAGTATTTTCAAGACGAAGAAGCAGAGCCGTCTTATCAAATGGCAGGAAAAGAAATAACCCCAAAACTGCTACTTGAAGCTATCCGGGCTTTGCCCGAAGAACGGCGCAAAATTATACTGCTGTATTACTTTGAGGGATTGACTGATATAGAAATCGGAAAGCAACTCAATATCTCAAGAAGTACGGTACAGTATCGCCGGACAAGCTCCTTTGAGCAGTTAAAAAAATATTTGGAGGAAAACGCTGATGAATGGATTGAATGGTAAACCGACCGAGTACCCGGAAAATGCCCTTGTTCCCTATCCCGTTATTTTGGCGGCGAGCAAAGGCGACCCGGACGCAATGAAGATTGTATTGCAGCATTTCAGCGGCTATATAGCAAGTCTTTCCATGCGGAAGCTCTATGATGAGCGAGGAAATGTTTATTTTGGAGTAGACGAAGAAATACGCGAAAGGCTGCAAGCAAAACTGATGAGGGCAATCCTCACATTTAGGGCTGAATAAACCAACGCGGTATTGGAACGCTTCTCCCTTTTCCGTTCCATATCGCAGAACAGCTCTCTGCTCTTTGACAAAGAAAGCGGCGCAATAGAACGGCGACGCAGTATAAGGCAAATCGGATACGTTCCTTTTGTGCCGAGCCATGCGGTGGGTACGCCATGACCTTTTTCTTAACCGAAAAGCGAGCGAGAAATACCACACCGTAAAGCAGGGATAGCACCCTGCGGGCGATAACGCACAGAATATATAATGATACTTCCTTACAGCCATAGTCCGAGCGTTAGAAGCGTCGCAGGCAATGGGTAGGGCTTCGGCAGACCGCCGGAGGGGTGCAAGTCCCATGAGGTTACGCTAATAGCCGTCCGATTAAAGCCTATGTTACACATTAACTTTTGACCCATTAAGAAAGGGGGACGACAAATTGAACAATAACGACGTGCCGATTTGGGAAAAGTACACTCTTACCATAGAAGAAGCGGCAAAATATTTCCGTATCGGAGAAAGCAAGCTGCGGAAACTGGCAGAAGAAAATCCCGTCCCGGACTGGGTAATGATGAACGGAAACCGTATTCAGATTAAGCGGAAGCAGTTTGAAAAAATGATTGATACGGTGGACGCAATCTGATAGTGAAATCGAGCCTTGAATGTGGTACAATGTAGTCAAGCATATCAAGGCTCTTTCCATTATGGAAAGGAGCATAACGATGTCGGAAAAAAGACGGGATAATAAAAATCGTATTCTCCGCACCGGAGAGAGCCAGAGAAAAGACGGGAGATATGCCTACAAATATATAGATACCTTTGGGAAACCGCAGTTTGTTTATTCTTGGAAGTTAGTGCCTACGGACAAAACCCCGGCAGGAAAGCGCGACGATATAGCGTTGAGGGAAAAAGAGAAAGAAATCCAAAAAGACCTTGACGACGGTATCGACCATATCGGAAAGAAAATGACTGTCTGCCAACTCTACGCAAAGCAGATACGCCACCGGGCAAATGTGCGGCATGGTACAAAGCAGGGGCGAAAACAGCTCATGCGGATTTTGCAGGAGGATAAACTTGGAGCCTGCCGGATTGAAAATGTGAAGCTCTCCGACGCAAAGGAATGGGCGTTACGCATGAAAGAAAAAGGTTACGGCTTCAAAACTATCAACAACCACAAGCGTTCCTTAAAGGCTGCCTTTTACACAGCCATACAGGACGATTGTATTCGTAAAAATCCGTTTGACTTCCAGTTGAACACAGTCCTTGAAGATGATACAGAACCAAAGGAACCTCTATCCCCTACGCAGGAAGCGGCTTTCTTGTCCTTTGTGCAGCATGATAAAGTCTATCAGAAATACTACGACGAGATTATCATACTGTTAGGGACAGGGCTTCGCATTTCGGAACTCTGCGGATTGACGGAAGCTGACATTGACTTAGACAAACAGCTTATCCATGTAGACCACCAACTTTTGAAGATTGCAGACGTGGGCTACTATGTGGAAACACCTAAGACGAAAAGCGGCAACCGGGTTATTCCTATGAGTGAAAAAGTGTTGGAAGCATTTCAGCGGGTGCTGAACAAACGGAAATATGCACAGCCTGTTATTTTGGAGGGCTACACAAAGTTTCTGTTCCTTAACCGGAACGGCTTGCCAAAAGTGGCGGTCAACTATGAAAGTATGTTCCGGGGGCTTGTAAGGAAATACAACAAAACGCAAAAGGTAGCATTGCCAAAGGTAATGACACCGCACACCTTACGCCACACATTCTGCACCACGTTAGCAAATGCAGGAATGAACCCAAAGGCATTACAGTACATCATGGGACATTCTAACATCAACATGACACTGAACTATTACGCGCATACGACTTCCGAAACGTCGATAACAGAAATGAAGCGGCTGATTGCATAAGTAGTAAACGGAGAATTTACTACTCCACATACTACTTTTGAACATCAAAACATACGGGGATATAAGAAGATTTGAGAATATCTTCCATAACGAAAAATGCCGGAAAAGCCTGTAACAATAGGCTATACCGGCATATAAGAACTTTTGAAAAGATAGTCAAAAATTACTTTGTGATTTCTTAAAAAATCAGTATATAGCATTATCTTGCAACAAAAATGTCCTGTCCTGTGCAGGGCATTTTTTGTTTTTCTTAAAATGTCTTGTTTCTTGCCAAACATGTCCAGATTGCCCTGTGCTATAGTAACGTTATCAAGAAAACGTGAGAAACGTAAAAAGAAATGGAGGATTTTTACAATGAGAAAGAAAGTCGTATCTGCAATTCTTTGTGCATCAATGGTAGCAGGAATGGTAGTTATCCCGGGTGTAGCTGTTAAAGCGGATGATAAGAAACTGATCGGTGTTACAATGCCTACCAAAGACCTTCAGAGATGGAATCAGGATGGCGAGAACATGAAGAAAGAGCTGGAAGCAGCAGGCTACGAAGTAGACCTTCAGTATGCATCTAACGATGTAAGCACACAGGTTTCACAGCTTGAGAACCAGGTAGCCAACGGATGTGATCTTCTGGTTGTTGCATCTATCGACGGAAGCAGCCTTGGAGAGCCTCTGAAACAGGCAAAAGAAGCAGGAATCCCGGTTATCTCCTATGACCGTCTGCTTATGAACTCCGATGCAGTTACATACTATGCAACATTTGATAACTACAAAGTAGGCCAGAAACAGGGCGAATACTTAGTAGATGCACTTGATCTTGACAATCAGGACGGACCGTTCAACATCGAGCTGTTCACAGGTGATCCTGGTGACAACAACTGTAACTTCTTCTTCGGCGGAGCAATGGATGTCCTTCAGAAATACATCGACGAAGGCAAACTGGTAGTTAAATCCGGACAGACAGAGTTCGAGCAGGTTGCAACTGCTAACTGGGACAGTGCAAAAGCTCAGGACAGAATGGATACAATCATCGCTGGTAACTACTCTGACGGAACAAACCTTGACGCAGTTCTCTGCTCCAACGACTCCACAGCACTTGGTGTAGAAAACGCACTTGCAGCTTCCTACACAGGAGAGTATCCGATCATCACTGGTCAGGACTGTGATACACCAAACGTTAAGAACCTTGTAGCAGGAAAACAGGCTATGTCCGTATTCAAAGATACACGTGCTCTTGCATCTGCAGTAGTTAACATGGTTGACGCTATCATGAAAGGCGAAGAACCGGAGATCAACGATACAGAATCTTATGACAACGGCACAGGCGTTATCCCGACATACCTTTGCGATCCGGTTGTTGTAACTGTTGATAATTACAAAGAAATGCTGATTGATTCCGGATATTATACAGAGGATCAGATTAAATAATAAGAATTAACAAACTGTACAGGCGGGCGCAGTTCCCGCCTGTATTAATCAGTAATAAGTATTTATCTTACAAGAAGAACTATCTTAGAGAAATCTATCTTGGAAGAAATTTCCGTTTCTTTCCAAGACGTACTTAAATGCTTTGTTATGGAAAGGGAGGGAAATAGAAATTGGCTAAGATACTTTTGGAAATGAAGAATATCACCAAAACTTTCCCGGGTGTAAAGGCACTGGATAACGTAAATCTTCAGGTAGAAGAAGGCGAGATCCACGCACTGGTAGGTGAGAACGGTGCCGGAAAATCTACCCTGATGAATGTATTAAGTGGTATTTATCCGTATGGAACCTATGAAGGCAACATCATTTATAACGGTGAAATCTGTAAATTCAATACAATCAAAGACAGTGAAGAAAAAGGAATTGTAATCATTCACCAGGAACTTGCGCTGATTCCCTATATGACCATCGGCGAGAACATGTACCTGGGTAATGAAAGAGGTAAATCCTTCTCCATCAACTGGAATGAAACCTATGGAGAAGCAGACAAATATTTGAAAATAGTAGGACTGGAGGAATCCTCCAGAACTTTGATCAAGGATATTGGTGTAGGTAAACAGCAGCTGGTAGAAATCGCGAAAGCACTGGCGAAACATGCGAAACTCCTGATCCTGGATGAGCCGACAGCATCTCTGAATGAAGATGACTCTCAGGCACTGCTGGATCTGCTGTTGAAATTTAAAGAACAGGGAATGACATCGATTATCATTTCCCATAAATTAAATGAAATCTCTTATGTAGCGGATAAGATCACAGTTATCCGTGACGGCTCTACCATTGAGACTCTGGATAAGAAAGTAGATGACTTTTCAGAGCAGCGTATCATTCAGGGTATGGTTGGCCGTGAGATGACAGACCGATTCCCGAAACGCCCAGATGTAAGAGTCGGAGCTGTTTCCATGGAAGTGAAGAACTGGACTGTTTATCATCCGTTGTACTCAGAACGTAAAGTAGTAGACAATGTATCATTTAAGATCCATAAAGGGGAAGTAGTGGGTATTTCCGGACTGATGGGTGCAGGACGTACAGAGCTTGCCATGAGTATCTTCGGAAAGAGCTATGGAACCAAGATTTCCGGTCAGATCTTTATGAACGGAAAAGAAGTGAAACTGAACACTGTACAGGAAGCAATCGATAATAAACTTGCTTATGTTACAGAGGACAGAAAAGGAAACGGACTGATCCTTTCCAAATCCATCAAAATGAACACATCACTTGCAAATATGAAAGGCATCAGCAATGGACAGGTGATCGATGCAGATAAAGAGTATGCAGTAGCCGAAGAATACAGGAAAAAGCTGAAAACAAAATGTCCATCTGTTGAGCAGAATGTAGGTAACTTAAGTGGTGGTAACCAGCAGAAAGTCCTTCTTGCGAAATGGATGTTCGCAGAACCGGATATTCTGATCCTGGATGAGCCTACTCGTGGTATCGACGTAGGTGCGAAGTACGAAATTTACTGTATTATCAACGATCTGGTTGCAGCAGGCAAATCTGTTATCATGATCTCTTCTGAACTTCCGGAAGTACTGGGAATGTCAGACAGAATCTATATCATGAATGAAGGCAAGTTCGTAGGAGAAGTCAGCAAAGAAGAGGCAACCTCCGAACTGATCATGTCAAAGATCGTAAAATCAGGAAAAGGAGCGTAAAGAAGATGGAGAAAAAGCTTAGTTTTTCAGAAGTATTAAAGAAATATACCATGGTGATCGTTCTGGTTCTGGTAGTCATCATGTTTACAGCAAACACCAAAGGTGTTATGCTTCTGCCGCAGAACGTAAATAACCTTGTAGCTCAGAACGCATATGTATTTATCCTTGCAACAGGTATGTTGTTCTGTATCTTAACTGGTGGTAACATCGACCTTTCTGTTGGTTCTGTTGTATGTTTCGTTGCAGCAGTCGGCGGTAAGATGATGGTTCTCAATAATATGAATCCATATCTTACAATGCTTGTTATGCTGATCACAGGTATTGCAATCGGTGCATGGCAGGGATTCTGGATTGCTTATGTACGAATCCCACCGTTTATCGTAACTCTGGCAGGTATGCTTGCGTTCCGTGGTTTATCAAACGTAGTCCTTCAGGGACAGACACTGGCTCCAATGCCTGATTCTTATCTGGCACTGTTTAACAATTACATTCCTGATTTTGTTGGCAAAGAAGGATTTAATGTTACATGTTTTGCAGTTGGTATCATTGTTTGTATTGTTTATGTTTTACTTGTAATGAAAAATCGTGCAGACCGTGCGAAAAAGGGTTACAGTGTGGAAGCTTTTGGCGGTGCGGCAGTTAAGATGGTCCTGATCTGTGCAGTTGTTCTGGCATTTATGTTCCGTCTGGCTCAGTATAAAGGTATTCCGAACTCTCTGGTTTGGGTTGCTGTGATTATTGCGATTTATACATATATTGCTTCCAAAACTACTACAGGTCGTTATTTCTATGCAGTTGGTGGTAATGAGAAGGCTACGAAACTTTCCGGTATCAATACTAATAAAGTTTATTTTCTGGCTTATTTAAACATGGGTCTTCTGGCAGCTATCGCAGGTATGGTTACCATGGCGCGTCTGAATTCAGCTAACCCGCAGGCAGGTACAAACTTTGAGATGGATGCGATTGGTTCCTGTTTCATTGGTGGTGCTTCTGCCTATGGTGGAACCGGTACTGTTCCCGGAGTTATCATTGGTGCTCTTCTGATGGGTGTTCTGAACTTAGGTATGAGTATTATGGGTATTGACCAGAATATTCAGAAGGTTGTTAAGGGACTTGTACTTCTGGCAGCGGTTATCTTTGATGTTGTCAGCAAGAGAAAATCTTTTATCGTAAAATAAAAAATTGAATTTCTCCTTGAAATGGAATCTTTTTGCAGGGCTTGCCAAGATGCAGGCTCTGTTTTTTTTATTAAGGGACGCGCAGAAAAATAGTTTGTTTCGTGTGCGGTTTCGGACACTAAGATATTCTAGGCCACAAAAAATCTGCTAAAAGCATGAGAAAACAGAGCCAAACTCGCCTGCGGCTCAGACAGTGTCTCTGTTTTCTCATAACGCAGATTTTTTCTGACCAAGAATATCTAAGTATCCTGCAAATGCACGCGAAACAAACTATTTTTCTGTGCTGGTTACTGGCTGGGGAGGAGAGGTGTGTCTTATAGCAATCCTCTGAAATAATAAATGTGCTTGAGAAATGGGTGGGGGTGGAAGTATAATGTGGGGGAAGATTTTTTACGAAATGAGGAGAGAGTTGTTATGAGATATAATTCAGTGTTGGATCTGCATACACATACTTTGGTGAGTGGACATGCATATTGTTCACTTAGGGAGATGGCGAAGGCAGCTTCTAAGAAAGGACTGGAGGTTCTGGGGATTACGGAGCATGCGCCTGCTATGCCGGGAACCTGTCATAAGTATTATTTTGAGAATCTGAAAATTGTGCCCAGGGAGATGTATGGGATTCAGTTGCTTCTGGGGTCCGAGGTGAATATTCTGGATGCGCAGGGAACTGTGGATCTGGCGCAGCGGACGTTGGAGAGGATGGATGTGGTGATCGCCAGTCTGCATATGCCATGCATGAAGCCGGGGTCTAAGCTGGAGAATACAGAAAGC
>NZ_JBWJVQ010000098.1:0-4401 GCF_056339875.1 Blautia sp. ZXY-1-C6 | reverse complement strand
TGGGTAGAGATTGAAACCTCTGCAGGCAAAAAGAAAATCCGCATCCATGAAATGCATATGGAAGAGGATGCAGGTAAACTGATTCATGATGAATGGGAAGACTGCTCCCTGGTAGACTATAACCGAAGCGGTGTCCCGTTGATCGAGATCGTATCCGAGCCGGATATGAGAAGCTCTGAGGAAGTAATCGCCTATCTTGAAAAACTCCGTTGTATGATGCAGTATCTGGGTGTATCAGACTGTAAGCTTCAGGAAGGCTCCATGCGTGCAGACGTTAACCTTTCTGTCCGTGAAGTGGGAGCAGAAGAATTCGGTACCAGAACAGAGATGAAGAACCTGAACTCTTTCAAAGCCATTGCCAGAGCAATCGAAGGCGAAAGAGAACGTCAGATCGAACTGATCGAAGAAGGCAAGGCAGTTACACAGGAGACACGCCGCTGGGATGACAACAAAGAATATTCTTACGCCATGCGTTCCAAGGAAGATGCCAAAGACTACAGATATTTCCCTGATCCAGATCTGCCTCCAATCCATATCTCTGATGCATGGATTGAAAAGATCAAAGCAGAACAGCCGGAGCTTCGCGAAGTGAAACAGGCCCGTTATCAGGAAGAGTACGGACTTCCGGCATACGATGCGGGAATCCTTACAGAATCCCGCCATCTTGCAGGCCTTTTTGAAGAAACAGCAGCAATCTACGGAAATGCAAAGAAGACAGCAAACTGGTTTATGGGTGAGGTACTCCGTCTGACGAAAGATAAAGCTATGGATCCGGAACAGGTATCTTTCTCACCGAAGCATCTTGCAGATCTTCTGGTAATGGTAGAAAAATCCGAAGTCAGCCCTCAGAATGCCAAAAAAGTCTTTGAGAAAGTCTTTGAGGAAGACATTGATCCTGTAGCCTACATTGAGGAACATGGTCTGAAGATTGTAGAAGACACAGGACTTCTGGAAGAAACCATCAACAGGATCCTGGATGCTAACCCAGGACCACTTTCAGAACTTCTGGGAGGTAAAGATAAAGTCATGGGCTTCTTTGTAGGTCAGATCATGAAAGAGATGAAAGGCAAGGCAAATCCTGCAAGCGTCCGCGAGACACTAATGAAAGAAGTAGAGAAGCGCAAATAAAATAAATCACCCCGGACATTATGCCCGGGGTAAAAAATGTTACTGTTCACTCTGTTCACAGCAACACGCTTCGCGATGCAAAAAATATGAACCTCCTTGTACAAAGCACAAGGAGTATCGTTTGCTTCGCAAACTTAATTTATGCTAATCGCATAAATTCGCACAGTATGTCTCGGGTTTTCTGTGACCTTCGCTCACAAAAAACACCTCGCGGGATATTACCAGTGAACAGTAATGTTAATATTAAAAATTATGCTCAGAAAACACTTTGAGACTTTACATTATTAAATAATTAAGTATAATAAGATTCGAATAAAACATATTTGAAGAAAAGACACAAATAGAAATGGAAAGGCAAAGCAGCAGCCTGCTGTAGACAGGTATATAAAAACTGCGAAACATGCCAGGGAGGAAATCAAACATGGTAACAGTAAACCACAACTATCTGAAATTACCGGGAAGCTATCTGTTTTCCACAATTGGAAAAAAAGTAAAAGCATATAAAGAAGCCAACCCACAGGCAAACGTGATCTCACTGGGAATCGGTGATGTAACCCAGCCTCTGGCTCCGGCGATCATTGAGGCACTTCATAAATCTGTAGATGAAATGGGTGATGCAGCTACATTTCATGGTTATGCACCAGATCTTGGTTATGAATTCTTAAGATCTGCTATTGCAAAGAACGACTACAAAGACAGAGGCTGTGACATTGAAGCAGATGAAATCTTTGTCTCTGACGGTGCAAAGAGCGATTCCGGAAATATTCAGGAAATATTCGGACTGGATAACAAGATTGCAGTGTGCGACCCTGTATATCCTGTATATGTAGATACAAACGTAATGGCAGGTCGTACAGGAGAATACAACAAAGAACGTGGCAACTTTGATAACGTAATCTATATGCCATGTACAGAAGCCAACGGCTTCCTTCCGGAATTCCCGGAAGAAGTACCGGATCTTATCTACCTTTGCTTCCCGAATAACCCAACCGGTGGTGCCATCACCAAACCGCAGCTTCAGGAATGGGTAGACTATGCAAATAAAAACGGTTCTGTAATTATCTATGATGCAGCATACGAAGCATACATCTCCGAAGAAAATGTACCGCACAGCATCTATGAGTGCGAAGGAGCAAGAACCTGCGCCATCGAACTGCGCAGCTTCTCCAAAAATGCAGGTTTCACAGGTGTCCGTCTCGGCTTTACAGTTGTACCAAAGGATCTGGTTCGTGACGGTGTAGATCTCCACAGTCTCTGGGCAAGACGTCATGGCACAAAATTTAATGGTGCGCCATATATCGTACAGCGTGCAGGAGAGGCTGTATACTCTCCTGAAGGAAAAGCACAGCTGAAAGAACAGGTAGGTTACTACATGAGCAACGCCAAAGCCATCTACGAAGGTCTGGCATCAGCAGGCTATTCCGTATCCGGTGGCGTAAACGCTCCATATATCTGGCTGAAAACACCTGATAAGATGACTTCCTGGGAGTTCTTTGACTATCTCCTTGAAAAAGCCAACATCGTAGGAACTCCGGGCTCAGGATTCGGTGCACACGGTGAGGGATTCTTCCGTCTCACTGCGTTTGGAACACATGAGAATACACTGGAAGCAATTGAACGAATTAAGAATCTGTAAGCAGCTTCCTGATAGGAACGAGTGGGATTATAATTTCGCAAAATTTAACCGAATCAAGTAAGTTCCCTGCGGAGCAGTTATTCGGTGTAGAGCTGCATAGCAAAGCGAATGATTTTATCCGCCTGACTATGAAAATGAAAAACGGCAGGACGAAAATCCTTGAAAATCAAGGGTTTCGGACCTGTCGTTTCTATTTTATAAAAATATATATGGAATTTGATTACTATTTAAGTATTAATGTTGTTTTCTGAGATAATCTGTCGAATTTGTTCCTTTGCAACTGCCATAAAAAATACTCCTTTTCGATAAGAATTGTCATATCTGAATTCTTACCAAAAAGGAGTTATTTTTTACCAAAAACACAAACTATTTTACACTACCTGATATCCAGTACCAGCGTTATTGATTCCACAGGGGCTTGGGGGTGTAGCCACCAAATATTATTTGTTTTCGTTTTCGAAGCCATGCCGAGTTCTTTCTGAGTGAGATGATTTTTCTGTCTTAACATCAGCTGGAACGTAGCTGATAATGTAGTGGTGACTTTTGATATCTTCACGTTTCTCATTTTTGTAAAAATGAGCATTTGTCAGTTCGCATTCCTTGTCAAAAGACACCGGATCACAGTTCAGTCCATCCATATAAAACTCTTTTCGCAGGATGCTTCGTCTGGATTCATCTACAATCTCCGTCATACTAAAAATATCTCCATCATTTCAAAAGAGAATGACGGAGATATTTCGCCTTATTTATTCTTGTAGTAACCAATCGGCTATATCGTGAATTTGGATTCCTTCATAGCTATATTGGGGATGTTTGGTTCTGGCAATAATCATTTTCGGATAAGCATCTCGAATCTGAAGCAGAGGAGAGCATTCTCTCTCAAATGTTTCCTGCCCGGAAATGTTGTCGCTGACCTGAATATAAAACTTCTCGCTACCTCTCTGAGCAACAAAGTCGATTTCCTTCTGATAAAGCTTGCCGACATAAACATCATATCCACGGCGAAGAAGCTCGATGCATACGATGTTTTCATATACTCTGCCATAATCCATATTTCTGCTCCCCAGTATTGCATATCGAATACCGCTGTCACACAAATAGAACTTTTCAGAGCTTTCAAGGTATTTCTTACCTCGGATGTCGTATCTCTTAATATCATAAAATACAAAAGCATTGCACAAATACTTAATGTATTTGCCGACGGTTACATGATTGGTTGGAGTTTCATTTGCTGTTAGTAGCTGACTGATCTTATTAGGAGAAGTCAGGTTGCTGATATTATCCATAAGGAACTCGCTCAGACGTTGTAAAACCAAAGTGTCAGGGAGATTATATTTCTGTACCAAATCCCTTGTAACAATAGTTTCGTAGACCTCTTTGATATAGTTTGTTCTGTCTTTTTCGGTTCTATAAGCATAGGAACCTGCTAAACCGCCCTTGATAGAGTACTCATCAAAGAGCTTATCTTTGTCACTGATATCATCATAATATTGGCAATATTCCTGGAAGCTGAAAGGAAACATATGAATTTCAATATAGCGTCCGGTAAACAGAGTTGCCAGATCCGCACTCAACAGGAAAGCATTAGAGCCTGTTACATAGATGTCGTATTTTCCCTTAGAATACAGGCTGTTGAT
>NZ_JBWJVQ010000097.1:0-2221 GCF_056339875.1 Blautia sp. ZXY-1-C6 | reverse complement strand
TTATGCTTGACAAGCCCGTTGTTCCCTTTGGCAAGCTGCGATTTCAGCATATCGGAATACTCAGTGCGGATAGAGTTAAAATCGTCATTTTGCAGCGGGATATGGATTGCCAGCGCTGCCTGTTCCTGCTGTGAGCCTTGATTGATGAAAGAAAGCTGCACGTTCACGCTTGCGTCAAAGTAGTTGAGAAAATCGCACCAGTTTTCAAAAATGGCGGTCTTATCGTCTGCCTGTGCAAGCTGATAGTTGATGTCCTCAAAGGCAATGCTCTTTGAATATTTCCGCTGTGCCACTTTGCAGATACCGTCCGGGTACATGGCAAGGTAGGGAATGGTCTGCTGTGCGGTGTGGGCTTTGCCGTCCCCCTTTGCCTGCCGGATAACCGCCGCTATCTGTTTCTTTTCCGCGCGGGTCAGCTTACGCCTGTTTCCTGCGGCTTCCCGCGTCTTTTTTGTCTGTCCTTTTGACAATCGCTGATACCTCCTTTTCTAATGCCCGCTGTTTCTCCAAGAGTGCATACAGGTTTTCCGTCTGATACGGTCGCACTTTGGGGCGGGTCAATTTTGTCTGAATGATGTTCTTTACAACCACTTCAAGGGGCTGCCCATGCTTTTCATACATGGCAACCAAAAAGCAGGGAAGCATGACGACAATCATTGCCATTGCCGCAAGGCTCGTCCCTGCGCTGTCTTTGAACAAAAAGAAAAGTGGCAGTCCCATAAGAAGTGCCACTGAAAAACAAAGGATTTGCCGCTTTGTCAGATTGAAAGCGACTTTTGTTTTGACTTTGGATAAGTCTTTGGGTACAGGTACATACGCCAAGAAAAAACCTCCTTTCTGCCCTTAGTGGGCGTTGAATATAGATTTTGCCAGTGCGCCGGATTTGAACAGGGAGAAACAGAGGATAACGGTATAGGCTGCAAGGGAAAAAATCGCGCTGTGCAGGTTGTCCGCTAAGACCATTTCGCCTACCAAAACCGCATAAATGCCGACGCATATCATAATGAGGAAGCCTTGAAAACCAAGTGCAAACAGCCCCTTTAGGTAGTTGTTCCCAATCTGTCCCCATTCCCGGTTTGTCATGGTGGCAAAAGGGATAGGGGAAACGGAACAGTAGGCGTATATCTCAATCATTCTGCCGTAGAGGATAACGGTTATCAGTACGGACATGATTTTCATACAAAGGCTTACAAGGCTCGTTTCCATGACAAGTAACAGTAGTTCGGGGATTTCCATATCTTTTAGTCCCTCCTGCATGGCGGCAAGGGCTTCGGTTACGTCGATATTCGTATCGCCGCCGATTACCCCCGCCGCGCCGGACACAATATGCTGCGCCATATCAAACACCGCCATAGTAATATCAAAGGTGTGCGTTACCAAGAAAACGGCAACAAAGGCTTTGAAAAACCACTTAAAGAACATGAACGTGTCAACGTCGTGCATATTGTTTTTTTCCGTTACCATGCTGATAAGCTCATAACAGAGGACATAGGTAATGACAAGCCCCGCAATGGGTACAATCACATTTTCCGACAGATTTTGTATCATGTTGAAAATGTTCGCGTTCCACCCCTGTGGGGTCTTGCCTACCTCCGCTGCAATGGTGCCTACTTTTTCGTTTACGTCCCCGAACATCGTTGACAGATTACCGTTTATCGCGCCGATAAGGATTTCTTTTATCCATTCGTTAATCGCGTCAAGTATGCTCTCCATAGGCTACCCTCCGTAAACTTATCCGAACAGACCGGAAAGAAGCGGTACAAGGATAGTGCCGATAAGGGCAACACCGCCGCCCGCCATAAGCTGTTTAATGCCCTGTGATTTTGCTTATGTGTGATAAAGAAGTAATAGAAGTGTAAAAAATTTTGCCGTTCCTATCCGGCACATGAGGTATGTCGGATAGGTCGGGCGGTTAGGTGTCGGGCAGTTCTACCTTGCCGACAAAAGAATAATAGATTTCGATTTCCTGTCTGCGTAACTTGCCCCGGCGTTTCCCGTCAAGGGCAACGCTTTCATGGACAACGATTTTCTCCACAAACTCCCGCAGCAGAGTAGGGGTAAGTTCTTCAATGGTAGTGTGCCTGCGTACCACATTCATAAACTTTTCAGCGTTTGCGGTGGCTTCCTGCGCTTTGGAAAGTTCTTCCCGCAGTCTGGCGGCACGTTCTTTCAGTTCTTTCTGCTCGGCTTCATAGTCTGCCGACAGCTCTGTGAAACGCTC
>NZ_JBWJVQ010000096.1:0-2778 GCF_056339875.1 Blautia sp. ZXY-1-C6 | reverse complement strand
AGCACATCAGAAGCTGTTTGTACAGCTGCGGAGACTGTGGCAGACCATAGAAATGTCCCGGATGAACACGAGACGGTACCAGATAATCTCTTGCACCTTCCGGTGTACTCTTACCAAGCATCGGAGTTTCAATTTCAAGGAATCCTTCTTTTGCGAAGAACTGTCTTGTAATCATCATGACTTTGCTCTTAAGCATAATATTCTTCTGAAGGTCAGGTCTTCTTAAGTCAAGATAACGATATTTCAGACGGATTTCATCTTTTGTCTTGCTGTTCTCTTCAATTGGGAACGGAGGTACCTCTGCTTCAGACAGAACACGAAGGGATTTTACGCGAAGCTCAATTTCACCTGTTGCAAGATTCTTGTTAACAGCGCCGCCTCTTTCTTCTACCACACCGGTAACAGCGATTACGAATTCACTTCTCAGCTTACCTGCTTTTGCAAAACCTTCTTCATCAATGCTGCCATTCTCAAAAATCAGCTGCATGATACCGGAACGGTCTCTTAAATCTACGAAAATAATCCCGCCTTTATCGCGGGCTTTCTGAACCCATCCCATAAGGACAACTTCTTTGCCGATCATTTCCTTTGTTACTTCTGCACATCGGCATGTTCTGTGCAGTCCCTGCATACTTTCAGCCATGTTTCTTTCCTCTTTTCATGCTTTCTATATTATAAGAATTGTTGTAACTATCCGGCAGTCTGCTATCTCGCAATGTTGCTGAACAGTTACGAATTATTACATTCTGTCTTTAAAGAATTCTACAAACTCTGTATAGCCCTCTGCTGTCATCTGATCTTTCTGGAATTTCTTATTCTTCTTCATAATAGAAATATTGATCTGTGTTCCGGCATTACGCTCTTCCTGAGCCTGTTTCAGAATCGTCAGCATCTTGTCTGCCGGCATATTCTTCTCGATAAGATATGCTTTCTTACCATTCTTTGTCGGGATTTCATAATTTCTCTCAAGAAGAAGCATTACGATTCTCTCGAATCCAATTGAAAATCCGCAGGCAGATGTATTGTTTCCTGTAAATTTACCGATCATCTCATCATAGCGTCCACCGCCGCCTACGCTGCCGCCAAACTCATCCATAGAGATTTCAAAAATCGGTCCTGTATAATAAGACATTCCACGTACCAAAGTCGGATCGAAAGACATCTTAAAATCTGCTGTTTTAACAGAATCCACAGTAGAAATAATAGTCTCAAGATCCTCGGCAACCTTAGGATCCAGAACATCTTTTAATTTCTCCTTGCAATAACGGACACCCTCAATGTCAGAAGTGATCTCTTTGAAAAGTCCAAGATAAGTATCAATGCTCTCTTTTGCAAATCCTTCCTTCTCCAGTTCTTCTGCAACACCTTCCAGACCAATCTTGTCCATCTTGTCCAGAATGATAAACACAGTGTCAAAGCTTTCCTGTGGGAATCCACTGTACTGCGCCATCGCTTTTAAGATTTTTCTGTCGTTGATGCGAATCGTAAAGTTATGGAAATCCAGCTTTCCGAGCAACGTTGTGGTAGCAAGAACCAGTTCGATCTCAGCCAGATAAGTAGGCTCACCCAGAATATCAATATCACACTGCATAAACTGACGGAAACGTCCTCTCTGCGGTCTGTCTGCTCTCCACACATTGCCCATCTGAAGTGCCTTAAAAGGAGCCGGAAGCTCATTTGCGTTGTTGGAATAATATCTGGAAAGCGGCACAGTCAGATCGTAGCGAAGTCCGGAGTCAACCAGATCACTTTCTTTCTCTGCTTCCGCAAGTTTCAGTTTCTCCCCACGTTTCAGGATCTTGAAAATAAGTTTCTCATTCTCTCCGCCCTGTTTACTGGAAAGATTTTCAATATGTTCCACACATGGTGTCTCTATAGATGAAAAGCCAAATGTTCCGTATGTTTCACGAATCATGTTCATCACATAATTACGGATTTCCATCTCTTTTGGTAAAATGTCCTTCATACCGGTTACCGGTTTCTTCTTTAATGCCATGTTGTCCTCCTCTTTTATAAAAATTCTGCCCGTCTCCATTATGAACCACTCTCTGAAACGCAAGAAAAACCTGCATATCAAAATTTTTTACTTCATCGATCATCAACTCCATAACTGAAGAAATATCAAATCCTCTTCTGTATGGTCTGTCAGAGATCAATGCTGCATATACATCGCAGACTCTGAGTATCCGGGCACCTATGGGTATATCATCACCTGCTTTATTGGACGGATATCCACTACCATCATAATTCTCATGATGGTACAGGATACTCTCCAATACAAAATCCGAATATCCCTGCCCTTTAAGTTCCTCATATCCCAATGCAGAATGCATCCGGACATACTTCAGTTCCTCGATCACCAGAGGATCCTGCTCCTGTCCGTTAATATAACTTGTCAGCTTCAGCTTTCCTATATCATGGAGCATTCCTGCTATTGCAAGCTCATAACACTGTTCATGCGGCAGTCCCATCTCCTCTGCAACCGCATAAGCCAGATTACTTACCAGCATTCCATGATGCAGTTCAGAAGCAAGGTCAAATTCCAGGATTCTCTGCTGTGAACCTGCTGCTGTCTTTTGTACTGTGTCCAAAATGTTACCTCCACATCCTACAGCCAGGTAGCTATTGCTGTCCGTTTTCTCTCGATCATCTCATCAATGCGGGAAATATAATTAGAAACGTCTTTTACATTCTCCACACGTTCAATTCTCTGTCCATGGTCAAAGACCAGCTTGGAAGAACCGCCTGCCCCCAGTGCGATGATAGGCTGTTTTTCCT
>NZ_JBWJVQ010000095.1:0-4555 GCF_056339875.1 Blautia sp. ZXY-1-C6 | reverse complement strand
ACATGATCCTGATGGATGTGCAGATGCCTGTTATGAATGGTTATGATGCAACGAAGGCAATCCGCAGAAGCTCCCATGAACTGGCAAAGAAGATTCCAATCATTGCCATGACTGCCAATGCATTCTCGGAGGACATTCAGCATTCTCTGGCAGCCGGTATGAATGCACATGTTTCAAAACCGGTTGAGATGAAGGTACTGGAAAAGACGATCAGAAGCATAAAATCCGGTGGGGGGGGTACCGAACCGCAGGTTATTGAACAGTGACAAATGGATTTGATGCGGCAGTGCAATTTTATTAAACCAGGAGATGTATAGAGAAATATATTTGACAGACAGGAGATTTAATATGATTTCGAGAGCAAAGAAATATGTGGCAGTATTACTGGCTTTTGTATGCGTGTGTATGATATTTTCTCCCCAGACTGCATATGCAGCCGAGGACAGTTCGCAGCATGAAACTGTCAAAGTCGGTTTCTTTGCCATGGATGGTTATCATGTGATGGATGAAGAAGGCAACCGCAGTGGGTATGGCTATGATTTTCTTCGGCTGATGGCCCGTTATTGGGATGTAGATTACGAATATATCGGATATGATAAGAGCTGGGATGATATGCAGCAGATGCTTGAAGATGGCGAGATTGATATGGTAACATCTCCCCGCAAAACACCGGAAAGAGAAGAAAAGTTTGATTTTTCACGTCCGATCGGAACCAATAATGGGATTCTGACCGTCCGCAGTGACAACAGTACGATTGTGGATGGCAATTACAGTACTTACAACGGTATGCGTGTGGCACTTTTGAACGGAAGCACACGAGATAAAGAGTTTGCGGATTTTGCAGGCAATAAAGGATTTACATATGATCCATTTTATTTTGATACGACAGAAGAGATGGAGGAAGCTCTTCAGAGCGGAAATGTTGATGCTATTGCTGCCACTTCTATGAGAAAAACAAATAATGAGCGTATCGTGGATAAATTTGACAGCAGCGATTTCTATGTCATTGTTAAAAAAGGTAATACAGAATTGCTGAATGAGATCAATTATGCAATCGACCAGATGAATGCAGTTGAGGGTGACTGGAAAACGACACTTTATAATAAAAATTATGAAAGCATAGAAACTAAGAATCTGGAATATACGGAGAAAGAAAAAAGTATTATTTCACAGTATTCCAAGGACAACCCGCTTCATGTTCTGTGTGATCCGACCCGTTATCCATATTCTTATAATGAAAATGGTGAGATGAAGGGTATTATCCCGGATTACTTCCGGAAAATTGCAGACTATGCCGGGATTTCCTATAAGTTTCTTACACCTGCCACCAGAGATGAGTATATTGCCTATCAGAAAAATAAGGAAACCACAGATATGAGCATCGATGCGCGCCTGGAAACAGATAACTATGCTGAGACGAAAAAATGGGGGATTACTGCACCTTTCATTACGATGCAGCTGGCAAGGGTGACACGGCGTGACTTTGATGGAAAAATTAATGTTGTTACTACTGTTGACCAGACAGCATCAAATTCAATTGAAGATGCAATGGCACCCGGTGCAGAAAAACTGATGTGCAGTACCCGACAGGAAATGATGGAAGCTGTCCGTGAGGGTAAAGCAGATGCTGCCTTCGTCTACTATTACATGGCACAGGCGTTTTTGAACAGTGACACTACGGGCACCATGACATATACTCTGCTGGAACAGCCTACATTCACCTACCGCATGGTAATTTCATCAACTGAGAACCATGCGCTGGCTGGTATTCTGACGAAAGCAATGTATGCCATGCCCCAAAATCTTGTTGAAGATCTTGCAGCACAGTATACCACATACAAAGCAACAGAGCTGACATTTGTTGACTGGATCCGTCTGCATCCTGCTGTTACTGTTTGGGTTCTTCTTATTTTTGGATGGCTGCTGACTACTATGGCTGTGACAATGGTGCGTCTCAGTGCAAGAAAAAAAGCTCAGAAGGCGGACCAGGAGAAAGCTGAGGAAATGGCGGAACTGGCAGAGCATGCACAGGCTGCAAACAAGGCAAAAACAGCATTTCTGTCACATATGTCCCATGATATGAGGACACCGATGAATGCAATCATAGGATTTACCGGTATTGCAATGAAAAACAATCCGTCAGACGAAGTGAAAAATTGTCTGGAAAAGATTGACGAAAGCTCAGAGCATTTACTGTCGCTGATCAATGATGTATTAGATCTGACCCGCATCGAAAGTGGAAAAGTGAAATACAATCCGGTACCGGCGGATGTGAAAAACATTACAGATTCTGCATTGGATATTACAAAAGGCTTTCTTACGAACAGGGATATCAACTTTAAGATTCAGCGTGAAGAAGCAAAGATTCCAAATGTACTTGTGGATCCTGCACGCCTGCGTGATGTGCTGGTCAATATTCTGAGCAATGCCGTGAAGTTCACTCCGGATGGAGGGACGATTACATTTGAAGCCCGGTGTCAGGAAAAGGGCGGGGATGGATATATAAATATGCATTACCGCATTTCGGATACTGGTATTGGCATGAGTGATGAATTTACAAAAGAAGTTTTTGAGGAATTTGCACAGGAAGATTCCGGTGTGAGAACGCAGTACCATGGAGTTGGACTGGGGATGGCTATCGTAAAGAAGTATGTAGATATGATGGGTGGAACCATTTCCGTGCAGAGTAAAAAGCATGAGGGAACCACATTTACTGTGGATATTCCTTTGGAAATTACAGATAAGGAATGTAATAAGTCAGACACAGGTATTTCTGAAAAGGTGAATCTTACAGGTGTGAATGTCCTTCTTGCAGAGGATAATGAACTGAATGCAGAGATTGCTGCCGTGCAGTTGGAAGAGTTCGGGATGAATGTAGAAAGAGCTGTGGATGGAAAGAATGCTGTTGAGATTTTCAGAAATCATCCGGAAGGCACATTTGATGTAATACTGATGGATATCATGATGCCTGAAATGAATGGTTATGAAGCAGCAAAAGCAATCAGGGCAATGAATGACAGACCGGATGGAAAAAACATTCCTATTATAGCAATGACAGCTAATTCATTTGCAGAAGATGTTCAGGCATCGCTGGATGCAGGAATGAACGCACATCTGTCAAAGCCGATTGTGATTGATGAAGTTATAAAAACGATTATAAGGTATGTATCATAATTGATTAGCAGAGGTTCATGAATTAGTGGAATACAATTGACAGGACTAAAATATGACAATGAGAGAGTGCTATGAAGCTATTGGAGGAAACTATGAAGATGTCCTGGGGCGCCTTCACAGCGAAGCACTGATTCGGAGATTTACATTAAAGTTCCTTGAAGATCAGAGTTATATACAGTTAAAACAGGCATTGGAAAAAGTACCAGAAGTATATGAGATGACGATTGAAGGAATAAAGAAGGGACTGTAGCATTAAGTGATGCGACATGACTTTCTGTCTTGGATCAAGTGCTTGGAACATCATAAAAAACGAGTGGATAAAGGTAATAAAAAATATGGATAAAAGACAAAAAATCCTGATTGTAGATGATGCAAAATTTAACAGGGACATATTGAAGGAGATTCTTGGAGATGCTTATAACTATCTGGAAGCCGAAAACGGAAATCAGGCAATCCAGATGATAGGAGAAAATATTGGAATTGATCTGATGCTTTTAGATATCAATATGCCACAGATGAATGGTTTTGAAGTCTTGAAAATAATGAAAAGAAGCCAGTGTATTGCTGAAACTCCTGTAATCATGATATCTTCTGAAGATGCTGTTGATACTATGCGTAAGGCATATGAACTGGGAATCACAGATTATATCACACGACCGTTTGATTCTGTGATTGTAAAGAAAAGAGTTCAGAATACCTTGGACCTCTATATGAATCAAAAGCATCTGATAAATGTGGTTTATGATCAGGTTTACGAAAAAGAAGAAAATAATAATATCATGATCCGGATTATGAGTAATATATTGGGATCCCGTAACAGCGAGAGCAGAGAACACATCCTGCATATTAAAACAGCAACGGAGATGATGCTGAGACAACTGGTAAAATTAACAGATGCTTATCCTTTGACAGAGGCAGATATTGCTTTGATTACAACTGCTTCTTCCCTTCATGATATTGGTAAGATTCGTATTCCGGAAGAAATATTGAATAAGCCAGGCAGACTTACAGATGAAGAATTTAAAATTATGAAAACCCATAGTGAGCTTGGTGCAGCTATAATTAAGGATATGGACTTTCCGCAAGATCATCCACTGGTACATACCGCATGGGAAATCTGCAGGTGGCACCATGAAAGATGGGACGGAAAGGGCTATCCGGATGGCTTAAAAGGTGAAGAGATACCAATCTCCGCGCAGGTGGTATCGATTGTTGATGTTTATGATGCACTCACCAGTGAAAGGTGTTACAAGAAAGCATTTGATCATGATACAGCGATTCAAATGATCCTGGATGGGCAATGCGGTCAGTTTAATCCCATCCTCCTTAAGTGTTTGAAAGAACTGAGTACTCAGCTTTCAAAATTATGGTAAAGAGATAG
>NZ_JBWJVQ010000094.1:0-10864 GCF_056339875.1 Blautia sp. ZXY-1-C6 | reverse complement strand
TGAAATTTTAGCAAGTTTTGTTGAAGTATTTGTATTATATAAAATATATAGTATTTTGTTATATAAGCAACGAGGAAAGCAAAACTTTATATTAGATAGAGAATTAGCAATAATAGGAACTGTATTAATACAAATTTGCAATCATGTATCAATATTTTCTTATTTTACGATTATATTATTTGTATTATATATGAGTATTACCGCTAAAATTATCTACAGGAGAAAGTATATAGAACTATTTTCAATCGCAAGTTTTTATGTATTATGTTTAAGCTGTTTCGACTTTTTGATTTTTACTCTTGTATCGAATTTTTATGGTGGCTATGATACATTTACTGCGCTAGTTTCTACAAGAGGAATTTTACGTGTAGTAATGATTTGTGTTATAAAGTTTTTATGGATACTGCTGTATTTTATGATAAAGAAATATTTATATTCTTTTTCATTGAAGAAGAACTATGTATATACAATTTTAATTATATCCTGTGCGGGATTTTTGGGATTTGTATACTTAGTTAATCAAACATTTAAGGCATTTAATTATACAATGACAGGTGTGTGGTTTGTATTTATAGCTTTTTGGTCATTACTTTTTTTTACAGTTTATTTTGTAATGGAAAGCAAAGAAGAAAAAATGAAATTAGATTTTGCAGAAATGCGAAATGAACTGCTTGAAGAAAATTATAAAACTATTAATGAAATTTATACAGGTAATGCAAAGCTATACCATGATTTAAATAACCATTTGAATGTATTATATCAGCTTTTAGATGAAGAAAAGACGTTGGAGGCAAAGAATTATATTACAGAAATAAGTCGCCCAATAATGCAATTATCGAAAACTACTTGGACAGGAATAGACGTTGTTGACGTAGTGATTAATAGTAAATTGGGAAAAATGAAGGAAAAAGGAATTACCTGTAATGTGAATGTGGAATTCCCGCAGAATACCAATATTAAACCACATGATATGTGCACAATATTGGCAAACTTATTGGATAATGCGATTGAAGCTTCTGAAAAATTGAAAATACCTAGAAATATTTCGTTGACTATACGCCGGATTAATCACTTTTTACTTATAAAGGTTTCTAATGCGTGTGAAGAAAATAAAGAGTCATTTGCACATTTTCCTTCAACAACAAAGAAAAATAGAGAATTTCATGGTTGGGGACTTCCGAGTGTAAAAGATGCAGTTGAAAAATATAATGGTACACTAAAGTGCATAAATGAGGAAAAACAATTCATAGTAAAAATTATGTTGTTTTTTGAAAAAAATACAAATTAAAATAGCCAAAGTGGGAAATTACAATCTTATTTTTATGTTTTGATGGAAAAACGTAGTAAATGAAATTAAAGACATTTAATTATATTATAAAAGAATAGTAGGACACTTATAATCGGTGATATAGAGAATAAAAAAAGAATGTTGCAAAAGCGATATTCTTTTTTTTATTCAATATTTTGAAATAGAACGAAACCAAACTCCAATCCTTTCCGTATTGATAAAAAACAGACAGATGGGATTTGGACAATGGATGAAATTATTTTAATGAGAAAACTGAAGAGGAAAGATGAATGGGCATTGGGAAAAATCATTGATTTATATAGTTCCTATATCACATGTATCGTCTGGGAATTACTGCATAAAAAAGGTACCAAGGAAGATATAGAGGAGGTGGTTGCAGATACTTTTATTTCCCTATGGCTGACAGCAGAAAGGATTAATTATAAAAAGTACAGCAGTGTCAAATCGTATCTGGGAATGATTGCAAGAAATAAAGCGAAAGATTGGTTAAGAGCTTATCGTGGAGAAATTCTGGAACTTAATGATGATATTCTTTTGATTGATGGTGATGTAGAGCACTTGATTTTACAGAAAGAGCAACAGTTGATCATTGGAAGAACATTGGAGAAATTAAGAGAGACGGATAGAAAAATTTTTATTATGTATTATTATCGGTATAAAAAAATAGAAGAGATTGCAGAAACATTAAAAATGAATCCTCAAACAGTAAAGACCCGTCTGCGGAGAGGAAGAGAAACTCTGAAAAGGATTCTTCTGGAGGAGGGATATGATGCCAGTGAAGTTTAAAATAAGTGAAATGTTTGATAATTCCTGTGAGCTATTTGAAAATGAAATGCAACATAAAAATATTGAAAGTGAGAAGCGAATAAAAGAAATTGTTTTTCTTGAGATAGGTCACACCAAAGCCAAAAGAAATCGCAGGAGATATATAGCTGTTTTGGCAGCGGCAATGGGAATTGGAGGAATCACTGTTGGGGCACATGAAGTTTTAAAATCTGCAGGTGAAATCAAAAATAATGAGGAAGTGGTTTTAGAAAATCAGAACGGACTTGCTTTATATGAAAAGGAAAACAGCGGAGCTATACAAATGGAAGTGGAAACGGACATCATTTTACCAGAAAATTTATATAAAGATGGAATTCCTATTGCAAAATATATTATGGAATTAAAAACAGAGCGTAACGGATCAGTGCCAGAGTGTTATTTGGATAACGGAACCATGATTGTCCTTACAGATTTTGATGGAGATACTTGGGATATGAAAACAGGGGATGTTTTTATATTAGATTTCATACAGTCTGATAGTGATGAGAGAGGTGAAGCAAGAACATTAGAGATTGGATATATTTTTAATGGAGAGGTGATAGATGAGAAGGTTATATCAGAAACAGAAAATAAGATAATCCTGGATATTCCTAAATCAGGACAATATGGTGTATATTTAAAAAATGTATCTAGTGACAGAGTAACGATTTCGCAAGGAATATTGACTGTAGAAAAGGGGAAAGTGAAAGATGAAAAAACAAGAATATTTTTGGGAATATTAGGGCTTATTTGCCTGGTTGCTATGCCAGTTTCAGCAGCCGATAATGTAAGAAATATAACAACTTATAGTATTTGTAGAGAAGATTTATATAAAGATCAGATAGAGGATAGAATGGGACTACAGCAAATTAGTATTGAAAGTGGGAAAACGGTATCTTTTTATGACTCCAATGGTTCTATGTTTTATGTGAGTGGAGGTACTACTGTTACTTTTCGGGTAAACTTGAATGTATCTTCCTCTGTAAAGATGGGGTATATCAATCAGAATGGAAGTAGAACCCAAAAGTATAGCGGTTCAGGAACTTCCCATAAAACATCATTTACAATACTGTCTAGTGGATACTATAGATTCTATGTAACTAATAGTGGATCTAAAACAGTGAAAGTAACGGGAGGTGAAATTTGTTTCTAAAATTATGAGAAGGAAAATATTTAAAATAATAAAGTGGTTGGCTATTGTAATTCTGATTCTATGCTGCATGGGGAGCACATGGAATTATTTTTGTAAAAAGAGAGAAATACCAAAGGTACAAGCAGCTTATGGCAATGCAGTTAAAGTCAATGGGAAAAAGATGACTGTGGAAATTGCTGGTTTGCAAGCAGAAGAATCCCCCGTTATTGTGTTACTCCCAGGACTGGGATCTCCTTCTCCGGTATTAGAGTTTAGACCTTTAGCTGAGGAATTAGGAAAGACATATAAAGTGATTACAGTGGAGCCTTTTGGCTATGGACTGTCTGATCCCGCAGATACAGAGAGAAGCATAGAGAATATCGTAGAGGAATTACATGCCTGTTTAGAGGAGATTGGAGTTCACCGATATTATCTGATGGCTCATTCTATTAGCGGATTGTATTCCCTGTATTATGCTAATACTTATCCAGAGGAAGTTCGTGGTTTTATAGGGATAGATTCTTCTGTACCAAAGCAAAATGAGAATGAACCCTTTGATACAACAAAATTAAATCTTCTGATGGCCTATTTAAGTAAAACAAAAAATGTGTTGGGAATTAGCCGGATATTTTCAATTGGAAATCCGGAAAAGGCTATCTATGCAGACCAGAATTATTCTTATTCACAGGAAGACTTAGAAGTTTTTCGGATACTTTCCCTTGATACTTCTTATAACAAGACTGTAATGAATGAATTAAAACAGGTAGAAAATAATCTGAAGATAGTGCGGAACATGAAATTTCCGAAAGAAGTGCCAGTGCTAAACTTTGTTTCAAAAGACAATTGTGAAATTTTTCCAGGATGGGAGAAGTTGCATAGAAGTGTGTTAGGTGATAATCAGGAAAACAGATTGGTAATGTTAAAAGGGGGACATTATCTGCATTTTGAGCAGAAGGAAAGAATAAATTATTATGTTGCTAAATTTATAAATTAGACAGAAAAATACCGTTACGGGTGATACTAAACCTGTAGCGGCATTTTTCTTTATTTAGGAGAGTCTGAGTTGATAAGCCAAACTTCAAAGGTACTGCCTACATGAAGAGTAGAAAGCACATGGATAAAACCATATTGTCGGCTGATAATGTCTTGTGCCAGATGCAGCCCAACACCAACTCCCGGAAAGTTTTTGACAGAAGGAGAGCGGTAGAAGCGTTGGAAAAGTTTTGGGATTTCCGATTCTTTGATGCCGATACCGGAATCAGTGATTGCTATTTTGGTATAGTTTTCCAGGGTAAAAAGTTCTATGGAAATATGTCCGTTTTCATTCGTGTATTTTACAGCATTATCCAGGATATTATACAGCGCTTCGGAAGTCCATTTGGGATCATGATACGCCTTAAAGTCTTCTGAATAATTAAAAGTTATTTGAATGTTCTTCTGATCAGCCGCTAAGACGATATTTTCCAGAGCCATGAGAATGGTGTCACCAATCGTTTGATAACTTGGGGATAGTTTTATCACACCTGTTTCCAAACGGGATATTTTTACAAGGGAAGAGATTAAAAATTCCAGCTTGTTCAGATGTGCGGTATTTGTGTGAAATAAAGTCTTTAGTTCCTGCGGTTTTGTAATGGCTTTTTCCATAGCGGACTCTGTCAGGCGCAGCGTAGTCATGGGGGTTTTTAACTGATGAGAAATATCAGAAATTAGCTGCTGGAGCTGTACCTTTTCGGCATTTACAGAGTTTTTTGTGTTTTCCAATATACTGTACAATCTTCCTAAATGATGATTGATCTGTGATAGTAAAGTTTCGTCATACTTTTCATCAGGGGAAAAATAGGTTCCTTCAATCATACTGTCCAATGTTTTATGAAGTTCACGAGTAAACAAGGTGAGCTTGTGGAAAATCGTACAAAAGAGAATAAATACACAGATAAGCAGAAGGAAAGTGAAAACGGTAAAAAGTAAAAATACTTTAGGATCTGATGTAAGTGTACGCAATATGATACAGGTTCCTGAAAATATCAATAGAAATAGCAGGGAAACTATAATATATATTTTTTTTAAAGAAAATGTTTTTTTCATATCAGTCACCTATCCACATATATCCAGTTCCATAGATTGTTTTTATATAACGATGCCCGCTGGCTTCGATTTTCTTTCGGAGTCTGCTAATAGCAGTATTTAGGGAAGTATCACCTACAAAGTTTTCGGAGAAATCCCAGAGATGCTCAAGAAGCTGATCCCGCTTTAAAATATGCTTTTTATTCACAATAAAATATTGCAGAATACGGTACTCCAAAGGGGATAATTCCAGGGGAACTTTGTCCAGTGTCGCAGTCATTTGCGAGAAATTGATGCAGAGATTACCGTCTTCATATATGGTTTCCTTTTGTTTTTCTGTGATATATTTTGTTAAAACAGCTATTTTCTTTTGTAAGACGACAGGTGAAAAAGGCTTTGTAATATAGTCATCAGCACCCAGGTCAAATCCTTTCACTATGTCATTTTCTAAATCATTTGCGGTTAAAAAGATAATACTGGCATTTGATTTTTCTTTCAACTCTGAATATAATTCAAATCCATTTCCGTCAGGAAGGTTAATATCCAAAATCAGAAGAATGTAATGATACTGTTTTAAATATTTAAAGGCTTCTTTTGCATTATATGCAGAGTCAACAGTATAGCCCGCTGTCCGCAAGTTATAAGCCAGGGTATTATTTAAGGAGAAATCATCTTCAATAATTAAGATACGGTGCATAGTTTCCCACTCCTTCTGTTCTAAATTTCTAAGTTTTTCTATACCATAAAGAGCGTTTACGGTTTTCAAGATGTATTATAATTGTAAAAAATGCAAAAGTAAATAATGATTTTTTTCAGATAAAATATTTTTTTAAATGCACTAATTGTAATAATTTGGTAAGAATCTACGGATATACTGATAAGAAAAAATGGGAGGTACTAGATATGAAATGTAAAAAACTAGGGGTACTTTTGGCAATGGTTTTGGTAGGTGTTTCTGTATCGCCATCATGGACGGTATCGGCAGCGGAATCCCAGAATTTACCGCAACAGGTTCTTGATATTTCGAATGGTTCAGATGAAATTTACGGACTAGGCGCACCCATTGAGCATGTAGAAAATCCGGATGAGCGCTTTAGCAGCGGCGGGGTAGATCATACACACCAGTATATCGTATCGAATGCCTTGAAGATTTTAAATAACGATAAAGGTGCCAGTATATTAAACACAAAGGCTGCTGTGATATGCGAATATACAGATTGGCCGGACGTATTAGGAAATGAAACAGATTATGGCACGTTTGCAGGACATTTCTATGATCCAGATACCGGAAAAAACTGGATGGGACAGAAAAATCCTACAGCACGAACCAGAGCAGAAACCTATTATCAAAGTGCAGTTGCAGCATATAAAGATGGATATCCAGATAAGGCTATGGAATACTTAGGAAAGGGAACACATTATGTATCAGATTTGAATGAGCCACATCATGCTTCCAATCTGACAGCAGTAAATAGTAATCACTCAGATTTTGAAAAGTATGTGGACAAACACCGTACAGAATATACCATAGCAGGGAATAGTTTTGGCACAAATGTTTATAGTAGTGCTGAGAATACAGCAGTAGGAGATATGCTTTATAGTGCTGCAAAAGATGCTAAAGCATTGGCTGGACTGGCACAGAATAAAGATACCTATAGCTCAGTCGGAAATCAGTCCGTTCAAAATGCAATAAAGACAGTAAGCAAGTATATTTACAAATTTGGTAAGGAAGTAGGTATTTACTAAATAAGATGATTTGTGGTGACGTCACACTTTAAAATCATAAAATATCAAGGAAAGGAGGACGGGACAATGAAAGAACTGGAAAAGAAAATGCAGAACGAAAACTTTGATGTAGAAGTACAGTATTGTGATCCAGATGATTGCTGGCATGATTGCCAAACAGCACCAAATTATTGCAATGCGCATATTACGGAGTTCTGGTAAGACGGAGGAATGTTATATGGAAAAAAGAATTCAGGAAGAATTGTTTGATGTAGAAGTACAGTATTGTGATCCAGATGATTGTTTGCATGATTGTGAGGTTTCAGAGGGCTGGTGTAACACACATATTGTGCCATATTGGTAAAACGTAATTAAGGTGATTCTTGGCGTTTCACTTTTTTAATTAGTAGAATGAACGAAGGGAACATTTCCTCTATCATGAGATGAATGTTCCCTTTTAATTTTTTTTGGGGGGGAGGTAATAATTCAGTAAGAATTAGGGTTTATGATGAAATAAAACAAGGAGAGGTAAGAACAATGGAATTGGTAAAAACATCAAATTTAAAAAAATACTACCGTACTGGAGAGATTTGTATAAAGGCATTGGATCATGTCAATCTTTCGGTTGAAGAAGGCGAGTTTATTGCTGTTGTTGGACCGTCAGGCTGCGGCAAGACAACATTATTAAATATGCTGGGCGGATTGGATAATCCGACAGAGGGAACGGTTCGGATACATGGAAAAGATATAACAAAAATGAAATCGGAAGAACTCACGGTGTATCGAAGAAAGCATATCGGATTTGTATTTCAGAATTATAATCTTCTTCAAACACTTAATGTAAAAAGCAATATTTTGCTCCCTTTATATTTGGGAAACAGCAAAATAGACGAAGCATATTTTGAAGAGATTGTAGAAATCCTGGGTATTAAAAATAAGTTGAAAAATTTACCGAATACCTTATCAGGCGGGCAGCAGCAGAGGGTTGCCATTGCCAGGGCAATGATCACCAAACCGGATATTGTTTTAGCAGATGAACCAACAGGAAACCTGGACAGTGAATCAAGTGAAGAAGTTCTTAGATTGCTCAGAGAGTCAGGGGAGCGTTATAATCAGACGATTATTATGATTACCCATAGTAGAGAAATTGCAGAAACGGCATCGAGGATTATAAGAATGAGAGATGGTAAAATCGTATGAGTAATGAAAAGAAAATAATGAAAGAAATGGTTCAGGGTAATCTGAAAGTACATAGGAAGAGAAATCTTCTTCTTGTATTGGCAATTACTTTAACGACCATTTTATTTACCTCAGTATTGGAAATTGGATTTGGAGGTATGCAATCCATTCAGGAAACACAACTAAAATTATCTGGAATGAAAGCAGACGCAGAACTTAGATTTTTGGACAAAGAACAATTTCAGAAAGTTCAAAATTCTGATTTATTTGAAAGCGTGGGAGGAAGAGTTCCCATTGCTCTTATGGAAGGGGAAACGAAGCGACCTATCGAAATAGACTATCTGGATAAAGCAGGTATGGAAGCGTATTATCTTTCCTTGGAAGAAGGGAAGATGCCGGAAGATGAAAAAGAAGTGCTTTTATCAGAGCAAGCATTAGAAGAACTGGGAATAAAAAAAGAAGTAGGAAGTCATGTTCCGGTGTCTTTTACATTAAGAGGTCAAGAATATAACTTTGACATGCGATTGTCAGGCTGGTACAAAGGCGGTCCTAAAGTTAATTTTTTGATCGTTTCAGAAACATTTTTAGAACACAATCCTGAAGTGTCAGAGAATACATACGATATTGATAAAGAGATTTTAGGAACTTATTATGCAAGTGTTTGTGTAAAGAATACAGGGAATATTGAGCAAAATCTTAAAGAATATGCAGAAAGTCTTGGGGCACAAACAGAAAATGCTGACGGAAACAATTATGTTAATGTAGCAGTCAATCCCATGTTGTATTCAGAAGACGGAAATACAGGAGTTGGTCTTTCCATAGTCTTTTTCGGAGCACTATTTATTTTGTGTGGATACCTATTGATCTATAATATTTTTGATATAGGCGTTATGCAGGACATTCAAGAATTTGGAATAATGAAAACGATTGGAATGACCGGCAAACAGATTAAGAGATTAATGCGAAGACAGATGCTCCTTTTATCTCTTATTGGTATTCCGATTGGATTAGTTGTTGGATATGGGCTAGGGGCACTTTTGCTACCAGTCATTCTGAAGAATTGGGAATACAGTGAGGAAGAACTTACTATTGTGCAGTCGGTACACCCAGCTATCTTTATATTAACAGTTTTCTTTGTATTGATTACAGTATTTTTGAGCATGAGAAGACCTTCTAAAAGGGCTGCTAAGTATTCGGCGATTGAAACAGCAAAATATACAGAGGTGAAGAAAAAAACTGCAGAAAAAGATATTCACTCTATTAAAAATATAGCAAGAAGCAATCTGCAGAGAAATAGAAAGAGAACCGTTTTAGTATTTACATCGCTTATATTAAGTGTTGTCTTTGTCAATTCCTTATGGATTATTTCTAATAGTTTTGATGAAGAGAAATATGTTAATGTACAAATGAGAAGGGATTATTTAGTTGCATCAACAGATACATTAAACCCTAGTATTGGTTATGTCAAACCTTCTGCGTCCTTAAATGAAGAAGCCATTCAAGAACTTGAAAAGAATGCCATGATTAAGAGATGGTAACAAAGTTATATAAAAATGCAATAGATGCATCTGTATATAATTTTGATATAAGTTTTGATTGGGGGGTCGAGGTAATAGATGTCAAAATACCCAGTATAGAAATTGATGGAGTAATTACTAATAGTGCAACAACCAATTATGGTACGTTAACCTTAGGTAAGGATAAGAAACCCATATGTAATGTATGCGGAATTTCAGAAAACTTTTTGGGGAAAATAGAGATTTTAGAAGGAGAAAAAAATATTATTTCTATTAAAGAAAAATTAAAAAGTGGAGATTATATTTTAGTTGGTATTCGTGCAAATGATAATGGAAAGCCTAGTACAGATGGTATTGAAATATCACCTAAAGTCGGCGATGTTGTGACTATTTATAAAGATGGAAAACCATTAAAAGAGGTAGAAGTTCTTTCTCAAATTTTAGTAATAGACTCAGAACAAATATCAGGAGGAAGCTCTACAGGGGGAGGAACAATCTTAGGTCCTTGGTTTTATTTGAGCGAAGGCTTATTTAAAGAACTGTATGGAGAAGGTAACTTAGTGAATTATTCTTTTGATGCAGATGAGAACGATGCTCCGGCTGTGAACAGAATGTTACAGGATATTTCAGAAAAATTTACCAATGTGGGATTTGAAACTACAGAACAAAGGCACTCTGAAATTGAGAACTATAAAATGCTGGTCAGAATTTTATGTGTGCTGATTGGAGGAATTTTAGGTGTAATTGGAATTGTAAATCTTGTGAATATTATTTTTACAAACCTAATTGTGCGAAACCGAGAATTTGCAACATTTAGAAGTATAGGTGCAACAAAAAAACAATTGCGTGAATTGATTATAAGAGAGAGTGTAGGATATGTTTTTTATGCTGCAATTGGTGGTTTTATACTTGCAACACTAATTAGTATGACAGCAGTCAGGGGTATTTGTTCTTCTATTTGGTTGTTTACTTTCCAGTTTACCTTATTTCCAGCAGCTACCATTATAGTACTGTATTTAATAATATCTATCATAGCTTCTGAGGTTGGAATTTATCTTTGGGAAGGGGAAGATATTACAGAACACGTTAGAAATCTATAGGTTATTTACAGCATAAAAAGTGGGCCCCATGAAA
>NZ_JBWJVQ010000093.1:0-4999 GCF_056339875.1 Blautia sp. ZXY-1-C6 | reverse complement strand
TCCAGGAAAGTACCTCTGATGTTTTCGCATTTATCGTGAAACGCTTTCGCGTTTTTCGTGCGCCGCTTCAGTAGGTATCTGGATGTAAGAAGTGTGAGAAGACTTGCCCGAATGGGGCGATTACGGTTGATAATTTCTGTGCGCATATTGATTATAGTAAGTGTACGAATTGTGGGGCTTGTAAAGAGGTTTGTCCGAGACATATTATTCAGTAATGGGAGGAAGAACTGCTGTGTGAAGGCATGGCGGTTCTTTTTTTCGATTAAGGGATGCGAATATATGTTTGCGTTATGGGGTGGGATGTGGTATGATGAATCGGAAGTGATGAATTTGGGACGGAGGATGTATCATGATTGCGTTTGTTCATGGAATGGCTGTGGATATGACTGAGAGCTCGGTGGTTGTTGAGGCCGGGGGGATTGGTTATGAGATATATATGACGGGGGCAGATTTGTCTGAGATTCGTATGGGGGAGGATGTGAAGGTCCATACTTATTTTAGTGTGAGAGAGGATGCCATGAAGCTGTATGGGTTCAGGGCTAAGGATGATCTGCAGATGTTTAAGCTGCTTCTTGGCGTGAATGGTGTGGGGCCGAAGGCTGCGCTGGGGGTTCTGGCGGGGATTACGGCGGATGAATTGAGGTTTGCAATTCTTTCGGATGATGTGAAGACGTTGTCGAAGGCTCCGGGTATCGGGAAGAAGACGGCTCAGAAGCTGATTCTTGAGCTGAAGGATAAGATGAAGCTGGAGGATGCGTTTGAATTGAAGCTGGCTCATGAGCAGGAGAGGGCAGCAGTGGGAGCCGGTGAGGTTTCGGATGGCAGGCAGGAAGCTGTTGAGGCTCTGGTTGCGCTGGGATACAGCAGTGCGGATGCGCTTCGGGCGGTGCGTAAGGTTACGGATGTGCCGCCGGATGATGTGGAAGGTCTTTTGAAGGCTGCACTGAAGAATTTTTAACTGAAGCAGGACTTTACGCTCTGGTAGATTGGATTGCCTGTATTGTTATAGAATTGTTATAGGTTAGGATGGGTAACAGATGGAGAAACGTATTATAACTACGGATGTGACGGAGGAGGATTTTTCTCTGGAGGGGAATCTCCGGCCGCAGACGTTGGATGATTATATTGGTCAGGAGAAGACCAAGAGTACTTTGAAGGTTTATATAGAGGCTGCGAAGCAGAGGCATGATGCGTTGGATCATGTTTTGTTTTATGGTCCTCCGGGGCTTGGTAAGTCTACTCTTTCGGGGATTATTGCCAATGAGATGGGGGTTCATATGAAGGTGACTTCCGGGCCGGCTATTGAGAAGCCGGGGGAGATGGCTGCGATCCTTAATAATCTGCAGGAGGGAGATATTCTGTTTGTGGATGAGATCCACCGCCTGAACAGGCAGGTGGAGGAGGTCCTTTATCCTGCTATGGAGGATTATGCTATTGATATTATGATCGGGAAGGGAGCTTCTGCCAGGTCTATACGTCTGGATCTGCCGAAGTTTACACTGGTGGGGGCGACTACCAGGGCAGGACTTCTGTCTGCACCTCTTCGTGACCGTTTTGGTGTGATGCATCATCTGGAGTTTTATACTCATGAGGAGCTTAAGACGATCATTATCCGTTCTGCTCAGGTTCTTGGAGTGGAGATTGATGAGAAGGGTGCGGCTGAGATTGCCAAGGAATCCAGGGGAACTCCGAGGCTTGCCAACCGTCTGCTGAAGAGGGTTCGTGATTTTGCGCAGGTGAAGTATGATGGACGGATTACTTATGATGTGGCGTGTTTTGCGCTGAATCTTCTGGAAGTGGATCAGTATGGTCTGGATAAGATTGACAGAAGGATTCTTCAGACTATGATCGTGAATTTTCAGGGTGGTCCTGTGGGACTGGAGACTCTGGCTGCGGCGATAGGGGAGGATTCCGGTACGCTGGAGGATGTGTATGAGCCTTATCTGCTGCAGAATGGATTCCTGAACCGTACGCCGAGAGGACGTATGGCATCGGCGCTTGCGTATGAGCATCTGGGCTATCAGATGCCGGAGAAAAACTGAAGTTAAGGGTGTAAAAATATAAAAAAGTAAAAGTTTTTTAAAAATTCCTATACATTTCGACTGCTTTCGAGTATAATGAAGTAAATGTCCGGGGTTCCGGGCAGATTGAAGGAAGATACAGGAGGCTCGTACGGATGGCGGTCAAAAATACAGCAAAGGTAATCATAGGTGGTAAGATTATTACGCTGGGAGGCTATGAATCGGAAGAATATTTTCAGAAAGTAGCATCCTATATAAATAAAAAGATGGATGAGTTAAGTGCTATGCCGGGTTACAGCAGACAGCCCATGGAGACCAAGCATACACTTATCAGCCTGAATATTACAGATGACTATTTTAAGGCAAAGAAACAGGCGGAGGTTTTTGAACAGGATTTACAGCAGAAGGATCAGGAGATGTATGATCTGAAGCATGAGCTGATCTCGCTTCGTATGCAGATTGAGGAAGCGCAGAAGCATGAACAGGAAGCCCTGGAACAGAAGAGCCTTCTGGAGGGAAAGAATAAGGAACTGGAAAAGCAGATTGATGAGCTGCTGAAATAATAGAGGGGGGATTACTTCGGTGATTTCCCCTTTATGATTTGTTTCATATGTATTCGATTTGAATATTATAGCAATGCTCATAAATAATGCATTTAAGATGACTGTTATAGAAAACGTGAGGTATAGAATTGAAAAGAGAAGAGATTGAACTTCTGGCACCTGCCGGTTCCTATGAGGGATTTGAGGCAGCGATCGGTGCAGGTGCAGATGCGGTTTATGTAGGGGGAGCAGCCTTTGGCGCGCGGGCTTATGCGAAGAATTTCGGAGAGGAAGAGCTTTTGCGTGCCATTGATACTGCTCATATCCATGGCAGGAAACTTTATCTGACAGTGAATACGCTGTTGAAGAACAGGGAACTGTCTGAACAGTTGTATGATTATCTGCTTCCATATTATAAGGAAGGTCTGGATGCGGTGATCGTTCAGGATATGGGTGTGTTTAAGATGATCAGGGAGATGTTTCCGGGTATGCATCTTCATGCCAGCACGCAGATGACTGTGACAGGTCCGGAGGGGATGAAGTTTCTGGAAGAACAGGGTGCTTCCAGAGTGGTAACTGCCAGAGAGCTTTCCCTTGAGGAAATCCGGAGGATGCATGAGACAAGTCCTATCGAGATTGAATCTTTTGTCCATGGAGCTTTATGTTACAGTTATTCGGGACAGTGCCTGATGAGCAGTATCCTGGGTGGAAGAAGCGGTAACAGAGGAAGGTGTGCACAGCCTTGCCGTCTGCCTTACCAGACGGCGCTTTGTTGCGGGGAAAATGGCAGACGGTCAGAGAAAAGGAAAGCGCAAGAACTATGTCCTCTGAGTCTGAAAGATATTTCTACGATAGAGATTCTTCCGCAGATTCTGGAGGTTGGTGTTACTTCTCTTAAGATAGAGGGCAGGATGAAGCAGCCGGGATATACAGCAGGGGTAACTTCTGTATATCGGAAGTACCTGGATCTTCTTTTTGAGAAGGGAGCTGAGAATTACAGGGTAGCAGAGGAGGATAAGAGATATCTGCTGGATCTGTTTAACAGGGGAGGTTCCTGTACCGGTTATTATCAGATGCAGAATGGTCCGTCCATGATGGCATTCAGTAATGAGAAGAAAACAGGAGATGTCAGTCCTGTATTAAGAAAAAAGAAAGAAAAAATTCAGGGAACATTCATTCTTTTTCCAGGAAGTCCTGCTATACTGGATGTGTCATGCAGGGGAATCCATGGATTTGCGTCTGTGGGTGAGGTACAGTATGCGCAGAACCAGCCGCTGACAGAAGAGCGCATCCGTTCACAGATGGAGAAGCTTGGAAATACAGAATATGAGTGGGAAAATCTGGAAATCCAGATGGATGAGAATATTTTTATCCCGATGAAAATGCTGAATGAGGCGAGAAGAGAGGCACTGGAATCGCTGGAAAATGAATTGCTCAAACCATATAAGAGAGAAGAAAATAATGGGAAGAAACGCTTATCAGAGGATGCCGGAAGAAAAGCAGATTCGCCAAAGCAGAAAAATCTTCCGATTTATATTTCCTGTGAAGAAAAATCCACTGCACTGGCGTTATATAAAAGAGAGGGGATACATGGAATGTATCTGAACGCTGATGCCATGGAGGTCTGCCTGGATGACTGTGTAAGCAGAGGAATGGAGATGTATCTGTCTCTTCCGCATATTATGAGAGGTGAGATGCCCCGGGAGCTTCTTACCAGGATCAGAGAGTGGATGGACAGAGGAATGACAGGATTTCTGGTAAGAAATCTGGAGACTTTTGCAGTTCTGCGAAAGGCAGGTCTGGCTGAGAAATGTGTTCTGGATCACAGTATGTATACATGGAATGATGAAGCTGCTGATTTCTGGAAAGATCAGAAAGTCCTCAGAAATACGGTACCGCTTGAGCTGAACGAAGGGGAAATCCGCCACAGAGATAACCGGGACAGCGAGATGCTGATCTACGGATATCTGCCTCTTATGATATCGGCCCAGTGTGTGCATAAAAATCTTTACGGATGTAATCATAAGGAAGAAGGGGTAACTTTAAAAGACCGTTACGATAAAGAATTTACGGCGAAATGTATATGTAACCCATGGAAAACTGAGAATACAGATTTCTGTATACCCTGCTATAATATCATTTACAACAGTATCCCTTACGGCCTGTTGAAAGAGAAATCACAGATAGACAGACTTGGTGTCTCTTCCCTGAGACTTGCATTTACCATTGAGAAGCCTCAGGATGCGGTGAAGATATATGAAGAGTTCAGAGCTGTTTATCGTGATGGGAAGAATCCTCCGAAACGGGAATATACAAAGGGACATTTTAAAAGAGGAGCCGAGTAAGGCATATGATTAATGTAATTGTAGAATTATCCAAGTATGTGTAGATCTTACCCTGATGGTGATTTATACTTTTCACTGTTTCTATCTGGTG
>NZ_JBWJVQ010000092.1:0-2304 GCF_056339875.1 Blautia sp. ZXY-1-C6 | reverse complement strand
CAAGCCAGTCATCAAAATCCGGGTCAGTAGTGTTAACGCTGTATAAAGTAAGATCATATTTCTCCTCTGCTGATACACTTACAACATTCCCCATCATTCCTGCCACCATTGTTGCAGCTAAAACTGCACTTAACACTTTTTTCCTCATATTCTCTCCTTTTCCGAACAGTTCTCTCGCATCAACTGTTCTGTGTTATTTGGTAATTAAAGAATAACAAAAACACTCTTTTTACTAAATACAATTTCTTTTGATTGATTTATATTATTTTTCGTTCTATTGTTTTTTTCATTCTGATTTTTTATAATACAGATAGCAGATGAACACTGTGTTGCATCTTTACAGAATTGCTGTATAATATGGCAATCTTCAAAAAGATACCTGATAAAATCAAACCTATTCATATAAGGAGTATTATGTGTAATGAAACTCAACTTGAAAAAAATAAATTATCATAAATGGATTCCTTCCAGATTTTCCTCATTTCAGGCAAAACTCCTGATTGCCTTTCTGGTTGCAACCCTGCTTCCTCTGACACTTGTTGCACTGGTCAGTTACCATGTTTCCTATAATCTTGCCAGAGACCGAATCACAAACTCTGCATTGATGTCTGATGAACAGCTTATTTTTCAGCTTAACAGCCGTCTGAACCAGACCGAAAACGTTGCTGACACCATCCAGTATCAGATGTACGCTTTTGAACACTCTTCCCCAGATCAGGTTGGCACCATGCAGGCATTAACATCCATGAGAAGCAATATTTCATTATATAAATCTACATTTGATTTCTTTCATATATATGTTTTTTTAAAACCGGAACAAACCGGAGCTGATGAGGGTATATATTTCTTTTCCACAGATAAACTTTTCAATTATGGAATCAGCGAATCTGAATTACATTCCATAGGTTCTTCTTCCCTGTGGCTGTTAAAGAAAAATACCACCTTACCCAGAGTTATATCTGCTTCCAAAAGAAGCGCAAATACACTGCTGTGTTTTCGTGCTCTTCAGGACAAATCCAGCAATGTTCTCGAATATGCTTATTGTATTGCACTTGACTGCGATGAATTTTCCCGGTATCTTCAGACTTCTGCTTCTGATACCGCAATTTCCAGTTACATTCTGACACCACAGGGACAAATTGCAGCTCACAGTGATTCTTCCCGTAATCAGACCTGGATTTCAGATTCAATAAAACAGATGTTTCTGGAAAATACCAATTCCTTCTTTAAAGACAATGACATCTACTATAACTGCCGCACTCTGGATAACGGTTGGCTGCATATTACGGAAATCCCGGAAAACTATATCAAAAGCAATACACAGGTACTGATCAAAACACTGTTGATCACTGTAATTATTTCTCTGCCGCTGACTATTTTTATTGTAATCCTTTTTTCCAGGAAACTGACAAGCAGAATTGCCGCACTGTCCTATGCCATGGAATCCTTTCATCTCGGACATGATCCGGAGCACCTTTCCATCATCACACTCCCGCATCCGGCCGATGCTTCCAATTATGATGAAATAGACAATCTGGGGATTACCTTTGAAGATATGCAGCACACAATTGCCCAGAATCTGAAATCAATTGTCAGTTCTCTCCATTAATGAAGAACGGCTGAAATATCAGTTATTACAATCACAGATCAATCCACATTTTCTCTACAATATCCTTGGAACCATCCGAACCTGCCAGGCACTTGGCAAATTGGATATTGCAGATCAGATGCTGACAAATCTGACTGCCTTTTACCGACTGACGCTGAGAAAATCAAAAGAACTGATACCGATCAAAGACGAACTGGAAATTGCCCGCCTGTATCTGGAAATGGAGAAACTCTGCCATAAAGATAATCTTAACTGGGAGATCAATGCCGAAGACGGAATAGAAAATTTCACGATCTGCAAATTTACATTACAGCCATTCCTGGAGAATTCTATCCTGCACGGTCTTTCAGCCGATACACCTGAAGTTTTTATTTCCATTCAGGTACTCTACGGTGATGATACCGTAGTGATATCCATTGAAGACAATGGAGCCGGAATGTCTCCGGAGACACTGGAACAGCTCCGATATGCCATAGACAACAAAGTCATAAATTACGAAAAACATTTTGGAATTTCAAATGTAAGCGCCCGCATTTCCAATCCTTTGTACGGTAACGGCTCTGTGCGTATTGACAGCCATCCCGGAAACGGTACCTATGTCACAATTGAATTTCAACAAATGGAGGATACAGATGAGGAAAATAATGATTGTAGATGACAATTATCTGTCAGCAGAAGGAATTGAAAAGAACATA
>NZ_JBWJVQ010000091.1:0-2275 GCF_056339875.1 Blautia sp. ZXY-1-C6 | reverse complement strand
GACCACAAAGAAATCACACCACACAAGCTTCGCAGTACTTACGGTACTACTTTGTATCAGGAAACAGGCGATATTTACCTTGTAGCTGATGTATTAGGTCACAGAGATGTAAACACCACAAAGAAACATTATGCAGCTATGGATGATGCAAGACGTCGTAAGGCGGCCACAGCGGTGCATTTACGCGAAGATTAAAAACATAAAAAGATAAAGTATGAAAATATGACAGATATGTCTTATGTCTGGAGTTTTGTATAGACTTTAAATAACAGACATAAGACATATCTGTCACATACTTGATTCTGTTTGGGTTATGATATGTTTTTCAGAATTCTATTTACTAACTGTTAAAGCTATTTTTATTTATCAAAATCAGTTTCAAATACGCCTTCCGGAGTACGTATTGTCAGTAACCCAAGATTGAATTCATCATCCATTACAGTAATATGATATTCAAAAATAACATCATCTTCAACCTTGGAAAGTAAAACGTAAGAGCCATTTTCTTTTCCTTCAATTTGGTCGCAGATATCTCCGTAAACCATTTCACCGGAAATTGCTCTTGGATATCCTGCATCTTTAATTTTTTGCTCAATTATTCTGTATAATTCTTCCATATATCTCTCATCTCCTAATATTTATTGTTTTTCCATGATAACAGGTATGCTTACAAAATGCAATAAAAAGGATATCTGCTGAAAATATCTTAACAGGTATCCTTTTTATTTATGTTATGTAGTTTTTAGTATTAATAATAAAAGATGGTTATAAAGCTACACTGATCTTACCATGGAGCGCTTCAGGAATCTCTTCTTTGTCTAAAGATACGCTAATTACAAAAGTAACATTAAATTGTTTACCAATCTCATCTAACTGTCCCAGAGTACCTGTAATGTCTTTATCTTCCAATTTTGCTACCTTAAGGAAACTGTCAAGATAAATCTGCTCAAGATCGTGATCCTGAGAAAGGATACCACAGATAAATCCTACAAATTCATCTGCATTCTTAATAGGGAATCCGGATACATCAATAAGACGTACTTTATTGTTGAGTTCATACATATGTTTTGTGCTCTTGTCTAAGTAGACAATACTTCCATTTGCCTCTTTTACCGCACCATTTACCTTATCTAACAGTACTTTTGTTTTGCCCTTGCCTTTCTTTCCTACAATCAGTTCAACCATGCTGTTTTCCTCCTTAGACACATATAATATTAATTTAGACTAAAAACTTTAATTAATATGTTTTATATTATAGTGCATATTATTCAAAAACACAAGTGGTATTTATATTTTTTTGTGAAATTTTGTTGAAAATATAAAAATTATATGTTTTTACTGGATTTTTGGAGATATTTATCACTATGAGATATTTCTATCATATTTCATAACTCTTTGTATTTTCTTATATCTTCTTACATCTTGGTATGTGTTTGGTGTAAAATTGGTGTAATAAAGCTCTTTTTGACCGTTTCAGAATCAAATTGGTGTAAGCTTATTGTTACAGAACTGTTAATTTTGGTGTAAGCTAGCTATTTTTTATCTAAAAATGGTGTAAGCTTATTACATTACGAAATACGTCTATTATTTAGCTTCTGAATTTCGTTTGTCAAGCGTTCATTTGTAACATGATTATACAATTCCATCGTCATTTTCATAGAAGCATGACCCATGATATCCTGCAATGTTCTTGGATCAACTCCGGCTTCTGCCATACGAGAGCATGATGTATGTCTCAGGAGATGTGGATGTATATGTGGTAATGGCTCTATTGTTCCACCAAACTTTTTGATATCAGAATTATAATCATCTACAATACGATTCAGAATACGTCCAATAGTTTGTGTGATAAATGGTTTATTTTGCCTGTTAGAAAATACAAAATCCTTATATCCATCTATTTCGATCTCTGTTTTCTTATCCATCTCAATCTGATTTTTCATCTGTTCCATAAGAGCATCCCTTGCGGCATTTGATAATGGAACATTACGAACACCAGATTTAGATTTAGGAGTAAGTATTTGATATTGACAAGCATCTTTTCCTACATTGTTGTATTGTAACTGGTGAGTGATATTTACAAAGCCATGTTCTAAATCTACATCATCCCATGTCAAACCACAAACCTCTCCAACTCTCAGAGCAGTTTCAAGCATAAATACAAACAATGGATAATAATATGCATACTTGCTATTTTTAATGTATGTAAGAAAATTATCCTGCTGCACCATTGTTGATATACTGAACATCAAACTGTGTCAGATGTTCAATGATT
>NZ_JBWJVQ010000090.1:0-4166 GCF_056339875.1 Blautia sp. ZXY-1-C6 | reverse complement strand
TGGAGAACAGGATGAAAAAATTTGTCTGTGTCATGGGATGTCCGGGAATTTACTTATTATGAAGAAGTACCTTCGAAAATATGGTAATAAAAAAATGAAGGAGCAATATGAGGCGTTATGTGACTGCCTTTTATTTCAACTGGATCACCCGGCAAAAATATCTGGGACAGAATATCTGAATCTGGCTTTTATGAATGGCATTTCCGGTACGGGAATGGCATTAATGGAAATTTTATGAAAACTAAGGGAACACCTGCAGACTGTAAATTTATGGTCAGCAGGTGTTTCTTTATTTGTTTTCGGAAATATATCTGAGAATTAGTTTCTTCTTCATCCGATTGACGTACTGGCGGGACAGCTTCAGTTTCCGGGCAATCTGGGCATCGCTTTTATCCTGATAAAAGTACATGGACAGAATTTTTCTCTGGACACTGTCCGAAGGGTAAGAGTTGATATATGCGGTTACATCATAATAGGTGTCATCAAAACTGTCGGGAGCCTGTAATGAAACAGAACAAGAATCAAAATCATCTTTTTCAGGTTCGGAAAGACAACTGCGGCAAAGGGAACGATATCTGTTTTCGACAGAGGTCTGCATGTATCTGATACATTCACCTTCTGAGGATGAAGAACTTAAATATGGCAATGTCTTTAACAAAGTAAGATACAATTCCTGTGTGGAATCTTCGCGTTCCATGCAGTGAATCCGGGATGCATATCCTTTCACAAGCGGTTCCATACGTTTGAGAATTTCACTGTCTGAATCTGGGATACCATTTTGATAATTTTGGATAAGTTCTGTCAGTGTTTTCATAGGTATCTACCTCCTTTTTAGGGGAAGTAGTAAGAAAACTGCTGATCAGAAACTAAAAAAGAAAAAAATTTGTGAGTTTACAAATGGAAGAGAAAAAACTCTTTATTAAGTGAGGTTGCAAATTTAGATCAGCGATAGGAGAAGAAATACATGGTAAAAAGAGATTTGCAAAATAATTGTAGAGAATAGAAATATGCTTTAAATTAAAACGGTAATAATAAGATTAGAAAAGACTTTTAGTAGACAAAACATAGAAAAAGTTTGCATAATAAAAGAAGATTAAGGAAGGAGGCAGAAACCATGGAAACAACGGTTATGAATGTGGCAGTTTCACAGGGAATCTGGGCTGTGCTTGCGGTTTTTCTTCTGATTTACATTGTGAAATCAAATGAACAGAGGGATACAAAGCAGGAAGAACGAGAGAAAAATTACCAGACGGTGATTGAGAGTTTAACTGAGAAATTTCAGATTCTGAATCAGGTTCAAAGCGATCTGAAAGAGATTAAGGATAATCTTTTTAACAAAAATTAAATAGGGAAAAGAAAAAAGCCTTTTCTGCAGGATATATTTTTCCAGCGGAGAGGGCTTCTGTCATTTTAGGTAAGAAAATAGGTTAATTTGAGAAAAATATGTTTACTAAAATGGTAGATGAATATAAGCATAACATTCGTGTCCATTAGAATACTTTTAATCCCAGATTTACAGATGTTCGTATAGTAAATGGTATATTATGATAATAAAACCTGACTTTTGGGTAGTGTAAAATAGATTAAAAAAAATGGCCGCAATCCAAGTGTTTATGCGAGGGTGTAAAAATTCTTGTGTCTATGGAAAGTAAATCTTTCTGATAAGAAATAGATATGTAAAATTTTGCTGTCGAATTAATGATTATGCGGCTGTCGAATATATCTTTGTACTTACAGTATTGCCATGTAGGAAAATTATATACATCATTTTCGATTTTTTTGCATGACAAGTAAGGCATCATGATTACCTTAACTTCCAAAAATGAGTAGCCCTAACGAAAATAAAATTTTAAAAAAGCCCGTATTTCTGCGGAAATTATTGCAAAAATACGGGTTGTGCTGTACAATAAATTTAGGGCTATATAAACCTGAATAAAGGAGGCAAATATGTACCTGAAATCAAGAGTTAAGCTACCGGATGTGCATGGAAAATTGACCCGATTAAGACGCGGGGATATCACATATATTAAGTATGAGTATGATCGCTATTATGATCCGGAGAAAAAATATACCTATCCACAGAGAGCGACTATAGGCAAGGTATGTCCAGATGATGACACTATGATGATTCCTAACGAAGCCTTTCTGAAATACTTTCCAGATGCAGTCTTATCAGGGATGGAAGACCGGACAGAACGTAGCAGCTGTCTGCGGGTTGGTACATATGCTGTAATGCATAAAATAGTATTGGATTATTCGTTAGACAAGCTGCTCGGACAGTTCTTCTCTGAGCGGGATATGGCATTATTGCTTGACCTTGCCTCTTACTCTATTGTAGAAGAAAGCAATGTGGCACAGCATTATCCGGATTACGCATACAATCATCCACTGTATAGTTCTGGTATGAAGATCTATAGTGATGCGTCGGTAAGTGATTTCTTTAAGAGCATCACCAAGGATAAGAGTACAGGCTTTCTGAATGAATGGAATGCAAAGAGAAATCGAAGGGAGCGTATTTATATTTCCTATGATTCTACGAATAAGAACTGTCAGGCCGGAGAGATTGAACTGGCTGAATTCGGTCATGCCAAGACAGATATCGGTTCAGCTATCATCAACTATTCGGTTGGATATGATCTTAAGAATAAAGAACCACTCTTTTATGAAGCCTATCCTGGAAGTATTAACGACGTATCACAGCTTAGGACCATGCTTGGTAAAATCACTGGGTATGGCTATAAAAAAATCGGTTTCATTTTGGACAGGGGATATTTCAGCCGTGGAAATATACGCTATTTAGACGAATGTGGTTATAGTTTTGTGATCATGGCTAAAGGCATGTCTTCTTTCATAAGTGATTTGATCTTAGAGAACAAAGGAACGTTCGAAAATAAGCGCTCTTGTGACATGAATGCCTATGGTGTGTATGGAAAAACAGTACAAAGGACTTTATTTGAAGGCGATGAAAAAAAGAGATACATTCATATTTATCATAGTATTTCAAAAGATGCTGATGAACGGGAGCATTTTGAAAACGCACTGAGAGAGCGGACAGCTTTGCTGATGTCACATCAGAATGAAACAGTAGAGTTCGGTTCAGCTTACGAAAAATACTTTTATCTTCACTACGATAAAGATGGCGTGTTTTTATATCCGGAAGAAAAAACAACTGTGACAGAACGGGAAATATCATTATGCGGATACTTTGTTATTATTACATCCGAAAGGATGACCGCAAAGGAAGCACTGCATCTTTATAAGAGCCGTGATGTATCTGAGAAACTTTTTGCCTCTGATAAATCATTCCTTGGAAACAAGAGCATGCGTTCACATACAAACGAAGGAGTTGAGGGAAGGATTTTTACACAATTCATCGCACTGATAATCCGAAACAAAATTTATACTGCATTACAGGAAGAGAACGAAAAACTTGAGAAGAAACAGAATTATATGACAGTTCCGGCAGCAATCAGGGAACTTGAGAAGATTGAAATGACACGCCAGACGGATAATGTATACCGGCTGGACCATGCTGTAACAGCAAAGCAGAAAAAAATCTTAGAGGCTTTTGGGATGAATGAAGGAAACATTACTTATCGAGCCGGAGAGATCAGTAATACACTTAAGAAATCAAACATTCAGAAAGAAAGGCGGTAAATATGGCACGTGAAATAAACGCAGAACTACTGGACACTAAAATTGAAAAAGCACAGAAGAATCTGGTGAAAGCAAAGCATCGGTATGATGCTGCGGCAGCAACATTAAAAGATTTATTGGATAAGAGGGATGCACTTCGCCAGAAAAAGTTATTGGATGCTATAGCACAGAGTGGACGGAGCTATGAAGAAATCATGCAGTACCTGCACAGTAAATCTGAAGAGGCGTGATCAAATGTTAACGGAATACTATTTTGCAGTCAGGTATGGAGATATCATTATTCTTCTCTATCATGAAGATATGATGTCTGTATGGGAATTATTATTTAAGAACAGCCAGAAGGAAAAGGCATTGAAAAGATTTTTAGAATACTGCTACATGATAGATGTAAAAGTAGCATTCGAAGGTTTGAAAGGAGAAAAAACCAAAGGGTTAAAGGCAACTCTTAAATTTGCGAAAGAACATGATATGTGTATGACTGAAGCACAGATTCAAGGTGCCAATAACAT
>NZ_JBWJVQ010000089.1:0-3171 GCF_056339875.1 Blautia sp. ZXY-1-C6 | reverse complement strand
ATCGCAGGTGTGGGTACTTCAGAAGAACTGCTGAAGACAAATGATATTTACAGAGAAGTATATGAATCACAGGTCAAAGGAGGCGGAGACGATGAATAAGAAGAAAAAATTAGATCAGAACACCATCCAAACTGCCAAAAGACTTCTGAAATATATGACAGGAACCCATAAGATACAGTTTATCATCGTATTTATCTGCATCTTTATCAGTTCCGCAGCAAGTATTGCAGTATCCCTGTCCCTGAAATTTCTGCTGGATGACTTTATCATCCCGCTGATCGGACAGACAGATCCGAACTTTGCAGAACTCTATAAGGCACTTGCAGTCCTTGGCTGTATTTTTGCACTTGGTGTGATTGCCACATTTATTTATACCCGAATGATGGTTTATATCGGTCAGGGTGTGCTTAAAAGTGTCCGTGATGATATGTTCGAGCATATGCAGACTCTTCCGATCCGCTATTTCGACCAGAATACAAACGGATCTGTCATGAGCCTCTATACCAACGATACAGATACCCTGCGACAGATGATCAGCCAGGCGATCCCGCAGGCGCTGATGGCGCTGTTTACGATCGTGGTTACCTTTATTTCCATGTTATTGTTAAGTCCGCTGCTTACAATTCTGGCAGTTGTGATCATCTTTATCATGCTGAAGGTTACCAGTAAGATTGGTTCCAACAGTGGCAAATATTTCATCCGTCAGCAGGTATCTCTGGCAGATGTGACCGGTTTCGTGGAAGAACGAATGAATGGTCAGCGTGTGGTAAAAGTTTTCAACCACGAAGATAAATCAAAAGAAGAATTCGACAAACTCAACGAAGCACTCTTCGAGAGTTCTGCAAACGCCAATAAATACGGAAACATGATGGGACCTGTGATCGGTAACATCGGTAACCTGCAGTTCGTACTGACAGCAGTACTTGGGGGACTTCTCTCTGTAACAGGTGTGGGCGGCATCACCCTCGGTGTTATGGCTTCCTATTTACAGTTCACCAAGAGCTTTACCCAGCCATTCATGCAGGTGGCACAGCAGTTTAATGCCATTGTTATGGCACTTGCAGGTGCAGAACGTATCTTCAGGCTCATTGACGAGAAGCCGGAAGAGGATGAAGGTTACGTAGAACTTGTTAATGCAAGAAAGGATGCCAACGGCAATATCACAGAATGCAAAGAGAGAACAGGCATGTGGGCATGGAAGCATCCACATTCTGCAGATGGCTCCGTTACTTATACAGAACTGACTGGAGATGTCCGCTTTGAAGACGTTACATTCGGATATAACCCGGACAAAGTTATTTTGAAAGACATCAGTCTTTTCGCCAAGCCGGGACAGAAACTTGCTTTCGTAGGTTCCACAGGTGCAGGAAAGACAACAATCACAAACTTGATCAACCGTTTCTACGATATTCAGGAAGGTAAGATCCGTTACGATGGAATCAACATTACCAAGATTAAGAAGGACGACCTGAGACGTTCTCTGGGAATCGTACTTCAGGATACTCACCTGTTTACAGGAACTATTAAAGAAAACATCCGCTATGGTAAACTGGATGCCACAGATGAGGAAGTATACGAGGCAGCAAGACTGGCTCATGCAGACCAGTTTATCAAAATGCTTCCAAAAGGTTACGATACCATGTTAAGCGGAGACGGTGAGGAATTGTCCCAGGGACAGCGCCAGCTTCTCTCCATTGCAAGAGCAGCAGTAGCCAATCCGCCTGTACTGATCCTGGATGAAGCAACTTCAAGTATTGATACCCGTACAGAGAGTATCGTACAGAAAGGTATGGATAACCTGATGAAAGGCCGTACTGTATTTGTGATCGCCCATCGACTTTCAACCATCAGAAACAGCGATGCCATCATCGTACTGGATCATGGAAAGATCATTGAAAGAGGCGACCATGAAGACCTCATTAAGTTAAAAGGAACTTATTATCAGCTTTATACCGGTAAGCTGGAATTGTCATAAGGAACTATCAGAAAGACTGCAATTATTTCAGAACATGAATAATTGTGGTCTTTCTTTGCGGGCGTTGCGTTTTCTGCGTTATAATGCTATGATCGTACAGGTATGTGGATTACAGATGATGAAGTTCCGATTTACGGATAAAAAAGAAAAATTATGCAGCAGCAAGGGAGAGATATACGATGGTAAAGATAGATCTGATCACTGGTTTTCTTGGTTCAGGGAAGACGACGTTTATCAGGAAGTATGCGCAGTATCTGATGGATGCTGGTAATAATATTGGGATTCTGGAGAATGATTACGGGGCTGTGAATGTGGATATGATGTTGCTTCAGGATCTGATGGGAGAGAACTGTGAGCTGGAGATGATCTCAGGAGGGTGTGATAAGGACTGCCACAGGAGGAGATTTAAGACGAAACTGATTGCTATGGGTATGTGCGGTTATGACCGTGTGATCGTGGAGCCGTCTGGGATTTTTGATGTGGATGAGTTCTTTGATATTCTTCATGAGGAGCCGTTAAACCGTTGGTATCAGATTGGGAATGTGATTGCAATTGTGGATTCTAAGCTGGAGCGTGATCTGTCAGAGGAGGCGGATTTCATTCTGGCTTCTGAGGTGGCAGATGCCGGATGCATTGTGATGAGCAAGAGCCAGGACGCATCACCCGAGGAAATCCAGGGTACGATTGAGCATGTGAATCAGGCGTTGGAGAAGGTTCATTGCAGCAGGAGATTTTGCTGTGAAATGGATGATGTGGATACAGTTAATATTATCCACAAGAATTGGGATGAGATGTCGAAAGAGGACTTTGACCGGATTGCATCTTGTGGATATGTGATGGCAAGCTACAGGAAACCGGAGTTTGAGGCAGAGGATGCCTTTACTTCTCTGTACTTTATGAATGTGAAGATGACTGAGAAGGAGCTGCGGGAAGCAGCTGAGAAGATTCTGTCTGATCCTGAATGCGGGCGTGTGTTCCGGATGAAGGGATTTATGAGAGTAGACAGTGACAGCGAAGACGGTTCTGGACTATCTGCATGGGCAGAGTGCGATAGACGGAAGTGGATTGAATTAAATGCTACGAAGAATGAAATTACAATCCGACCGCTTCATGTAGGACAGGAGGTCCTGATCGTGATTGGAGAAGAACTGCATGAGGAGAAAATTAAATCCTATCTGAAAATCTGAGATTTGAAC
>NZ_JBWJVQ010000088.1:0-4547 GCF_056339875.1 Blautia sp. ZXY-1-C6 | reverse complement strand
ATATACTGTTCATAGAGACAGTCAACGTCTCCAGAGTATTGATATCTTCTCCACGTTCTGCTACTATCTGAAATTCTCTCGTGAAAAATCCACCTGTAAGATGAACTTCAGGTTCATCGATCATTTCCTGACAGGCGGTAATTCCGGCTATAAAATCATACTTTCCACTCTGCGCAGCCTCTATAGGATCGGTATCCGGAGAAAGACTTTCAAACTCAAAAGGTATCCCGCTGATTTCACTGAATTTCTTCAGCAACGCTATATAGATTCCGTCCAGCTTTCCTGTTTCTTTATCTGTATATATCAGTGGCGGTTGATCACCAATGCATCCTATCTTTATGGGTGCACTGACGTTTTTGATATATTCTGTCTCTTCCCGGGTCAGAAGAGGTCTTGAATTTCTGTTTTTGTCCATAACATACTGTTCTGTAAGATTTTCTGTAAGATCTGGCACTTCTGCTTTAAGCTGCTCAAGAGCATTGTTTACCGCACTTATGACCTCTGTATTTCCCTTTGTTGTCATGATATACATAGGTGCAGCCCCGAATTTGTCCACAATCTTAAGTGAATCATGTTTGGAGATACTTCCCGTCAAGATCATATCCACTTTCTTCTGCTCAAGAGCCTCTATCTGATCCTGTTCAGATTCATAGTACTCCTCCGGACAGTGAAAATTTTTCTCATCCTGACGCTGTTCAAACTCTTCATTCTGATAGCTGTCTCTCAGCAGACCTACTTTTTTGCCATTCATATGCTCATAATCCTGAAAATAAATATCTCCATTATCCTCAGATGTATACAGCACCGCCTGCTCTGTGCCAACAGGCATACAGGAGAAATCATAATCCTTCTCCCTGGCCTCTGTTTTCTGCGCATTGCAGATCAGGTCTACCTTTCCGGATTTCAGATCTGCCAGCTGATTTTCCCATGATTCATTGATATATTCATATCTCCAGCCGGTATACTGAGATATTTTATTCAGATATTCCACTCCATATCCCTTGTATACTCCACTGCTGCTTTTATTAATAAAGTCTGCGTCCTCACGATACGCCACCCGTATTATCTTTGTCCCGCCGTACGACTGTGCCTGAACCGGAACGATCACTCCCAGAAGCAAGGTAAACAGCAGAACGAACAACATTACATTTCTCTTCTTACCACTCATCTATCGTACCTCTCTCTTGAGTGATTATAACATAATATTCTCCAAAAAGGTATCTTTATAATGCTCGCTCAAGCATTTCCCCTTACAGAATCAATTAAGCGCTTACATACAAACTAAAAACAAAGAGACCGGAAATGCCCTGTTTTCAAGGCTTTCCAGTCTCTAAATGTGCCAAATTTTTTATTCAAACTCGATTTCGGCAACTATATATTGTGTCTAACCAAATTGTAAACATCTATATTTGGTACAATTATTCTTAAAATTCTACATATTCTTTGTCGTTTTTGGACTTTTTGCAAGCATTTTGCAATCATTACTATTTCAATATTAATATGTTCCAGCATTACTAATAGCATCTTCTATTAGTTGTTCTATATTATTTTTAATGTCATCGTACACATATGTACTTGTTAAATGAAATGATTCATAACATTCAACATATTTTGATAAACGTTCTTTATTTTTTCCTATCAAAATATTATAAAACGGATTGCTCCCCTTTGTTGTTTGATTTCCATTCTTATCCTTCAATCCATGTATATATATACCTACAATCCCCTTGTTTAGCTCATATGCCTTTTCAATTTCATAATTTATCCACTTTCTTCCTGATGTAGTTGCCCCAATTAACACCACCAAACAAGAACGCTTTGCCATCTGATTATCAATCCACTCTCTAATCTTTGCATCTGTCTTTTCTTTTACTTCTTCCCAGTCATTATCAGAAAAAGTGGAGGAATTATCTACTTTTCCCATATTTCTAACCTGACTTGCTCTCCAAGCATCCTTATTGTACTCAAAACTAAAAAACACCTGTCTCTTTGCCATAATTCTACTACCTCCTTAGAAGCTTTATTAATTTAACTATATTTGACACAATTTCATCATTTGACATTTTTGTATTAAGACTCTGAAATGTCTTTCTTACCTCATCATTTACTTTACCATAATATTCTTCAATATTCAAATTGATCTGCTCCCACAATTTTTGAGCCATATAACCTGTACATCCAACTGGAATTACAATATGTTTAGCATCAATTGCTATATCAAATTCCGTTTTTACGCCATTTGCCTCTACTATATTATCATCTTGTTTTTTATTGCCGAATATATAAAGAGAAATTCCTGCGCGTGAAATCATATCTTCTCTATACTGTTGCCATAACACTCTTGCCTCTTTACCTTGTGGAAATGGTCTTAACAATAACCTTTGATTATTTATTCTGGTATTATGCATATATATTTCTTCAAGTGCACCTGTAATAACAGCGCTTCCTACGCCAACCCCAAATCCAGATATTATATTAAATTCATCTTGAATTAATCTCGCACTTAATAATTTAATCAAATTTTCGGCTTCTTCCTTCGTAAATACACCATACTCTTCTGCACTCCCAGAGATAAAAATATTGTTTTGATTTAATCTTCTCTCTATTTCCTGAAGTATTTCTGTAATTTCTGAAAAATCATCTATCACAAGAGCACTTATTCTATATCTCTTTAAATCTTCTAGAAAAAGGTCATTTCTTCTTTTTGCATAATCATAATCTGCATCTGATTCATAATCTTTTCTATCAATTGATTTCATAATAGCATAATGTTGTCTTGGATTTTCCTCATAATCAACTCTTATACGACTCAAAATATAATCCAAGTTGGGATCTTGAAAACTAAACCCTACAAATAAAAAAGTTTTAGATATTAAATCACCTGTTAAAGCAGACAAAAATTGTTTATGTGCTTTATAATATCTTTCATAATCATCTTTAATCAATATTGCATCATTAGGGTTATTTTTATCACCATGCATTTTATATAAAATGCATTCTCTATTCGCTAATGTATTTGACAAATGTTCATTTCTACTTTTTACATCCACTATTTTTTGCACATTATCAAATGCCTTTTCAATCAAATCGTCATAATTCGTTGTCCAAATCACACCAATTGGCAATCTTGCAAGAATTCTATGATTTTGAGTTGGTTCTTTTTGCTTTGAAAATTCTTCAAAAATAACATCATTAATTATCCCTCGATTTTGATGTTTATTATAGCAATATTGTGCCAATGCAACTAAATCATGCTCTTTTTCAACCTCAAGCCCTAATTCTGAAGCAATAGATTCTAACAATGTTTTCCAATCAACGTAACCAGATTCTTTTGAAAAGCCTGCTCCAGCAAAAAAGGCCGCATTGTTATTTCTTATTTCTTTAACATACTTATTTATAAAAGCATTTATTTCACTATTCATTTCTATCCCTCCAATCATTTCTTAAGCCATTTTTCAAGTGGAACTATTGTTCGACCATTTTCTGTATCCGTACATACATAAAAGCCTTCTTTTATTACAGTCCCATTCGAATATCTTTCACTCCCATAGTAATATGCAATATGTGGATAAATCCGCATGTATTCATTACCTTTATAATCGTAATCGTTAGTCTTATCTGGCTTAATTGGAAAAAGTGCAATATTATCTGTATCAAATTTTTGAGCATCGCCATACCCAAGTTCCCAATTACACCATTTAGACTCTACTGCCCCATTAGTTGCTAATAAGATAAATTTATTACATCTATTTATCCTTTGTTTTATTTTACTTGCCGTTTCACCAGATGTTTTTTTCGGCATTGATTTATCCAAACTGTCAATGTATGCCTTAATATTGTACTTTCTTTCTAGAAGTCCTATCAATCCTTTTGTTTCATCTAAATCATCATGCTTGTGCGAAATAAATACAGTAGTTTTTGTAGAGCCATCGAAATTATATTTGGGAATAATATCTTGTGCTGATTCAGTTAAACTTTCCACTCTATATCCATCAAATATCGTTTTATCAAATATATCTTTAGCCATTTAATCATCTACTCCTCTAAATTCCTATTAATCTTATCAATCCACCCACTGTCATCACTCTCAAACAGCTTTATGAACTTTCCAAAATTACTGCTACCAGTAACAGAATCATCTGAATCCAAATCTTTCACTCGTCGACTCATATCTTTATAATTCTCCACAGTAACGTATTCCATAACCTCTTCAATCTGGTCTGCTCTTCCTTTGTAATTTTCAACTCTGGTATATTTTTTAATCAAAGGAGCGTTTACCGGTTTAGCAGGAGATTTCAAATTTTCATCTGTCCAATGCTTAGATATAATCTGCATCGTACAAGGATTACCAAACATAATCACTTCATTCGCTGCACTATCCACACCATGAAACTCATTAATTTTACGTTTAATGTCCTCATACTGCTCATGTGGTTTCTTTTCCGTATCACAGAACACCAGCACAAGTTTATCTGCTCCATTTTGATATCGATCCTGATACCTCGCCGGGATATTTCCATTTCCACCGGCATTTACCAATGAAATAT
>NZ_JBWJVQ010000087.1:0-6280 GCF_056339875.1 Blautia sp. ZXY-1-C6 | reverse complement strand
CGTCATTTGGGGGAGGTCTTCCGGAACTTCCCAGTACACGTCATCTCCCGAAAAAGCCGCTATAGGCTGTCCCAACCGGGATTTGATCACTACTATACGTGATTTTCCAAAGTCATTAGTTTTACAGACAATCTGTAATAATGCGATTCAATTCCGGAAGCTCTTTTTTGAGAGCGATCAGTTTCCCATCTTTTAGAAAACAATGTCTGGAATAAGCGGTTGTGCAGATTTCATTTCTGCTCGCATTAAAAAATTCATAATTAAATTCCAGAGAAATTCCATTATACTGCTTAATGCCAACGCGGGATCCGGATTTCATCATCGAAGAAAACCTGCTTTCTATATGCAACTGAAATTTCCACAACAGGGGAAATCACTCCCAACTCTTCTACTTTCTTATAGCTGAAACCCATCCGGCTCATATATCCAATCCTGGCCTCTTCCATCCATTTTACATAATTAGAGTGATGGATAATGCCCATCTGGTCTGTTTCATGATATTGCGCTTTTCTGTAATAAGTGTATGTTTTTTGGATTCTTCCTTCATATACCATATATCCTTTTTTATATATTTATAAAATGAAAATAACTATACCACTCACTTGTCTGCGAAACGATATACTAGAGCGTGTCTGAAACCGGTTAATTATGACGGTCTCTTCACATAATTCAGAGGATTCTGATTTACCCCATTAACCATAACCCCAAAATGAAGATGAGGACCGGTGCTGTTCCCGGTGCTTCCTACATATCCGATGATATCACCTTTTTTGACCTTATCTCCTACACTCAGATTTGGGTTAAATTTAGACTGGTGCATATATTCTGTGATAAGTCCCTTTCCATCATGATTGATCTTGGTATAATATCCGGCACCGCCTGACGATGCCGGTGAAAGCATGGCAACAATGGTTCCTGATGCTGCCGCATAAATCGGTGTTCCTGTAGGAGCAGGAATGTCAATTCCTTTATGATTGGTAGAACCGATTCCTCCCGGAGATTCCCTGTTTCCAAAATAACTGCTGATATAGGAATAACCGGAGCTTAAAGGCCACCGAAAAGAAACTCCGTTCTGATAGTCAGGAATAAGAGAACCATCTTCTCCAACATAATGATTATCATCAATCCACTGATTTTGTAACCAGAGCACCTGTGGAGGAACTCAGGTAATACTTCTCTCCATCTACAGTAACCCACCCACTTTCACGTTCACATGTAGAAGGGTTCATATAATATTTCTTTCCGTCTACTGTCAGCCATCCAGAGGCCAGCACCCCATCTGATTTCGCATAATAATGAGCACTTTTTTTCGTGATCCACTTACTGCTGGCAAGTTTTCCGTCAGACTCAAAATAATATCTTTTCCCAGATGACGATTTCAGGATAATATCATCGTAACGGATTCCATTAGTTTTCTTAAAATAATACTTGTGTCCGTTGATCGTCTGCCATCCCGTAACCAGTTTACAATCTGATTTCCTGAAATACCGATAATAGGAATCCGGTTTATAGAAGCCTTTGACAAGTTTACCATTTGAAGCTGCATAATAATAAGAACCGTCTGTTTCTTTATACCATCCGCTTCTGACCAGCTGACCGGTATTTCTGTTAAAGGAATACCAGCTTCCCTTTACTTTCAGACGACCTTTTGCCATAGTGCCATTGGCCTGAAGATAATAGGTGGAATTCCCGCTTTTGCGAAAACAGTTTTTATACATTTTTCCTTTTTCATTAAAGCAGTAATATACATTATTTACTTTATGGAAACCGGATCGTATCACCCCGTCATTCCAGAAATAGTATTTATTCCCTGCAGCTGTAGTTACCCATCCGGTATGCATATATCCTTTTTTTTCATCAAAGAAATACGTTTTTCCATTTACTGTCTGCCAGGTAGTAAGCATTTTACCTTTTTCATTAAAACAGTACTTTTTTCCACTGATGGTCAGAATTCCGGCTTTGGCTGCACCGGTCTTTCCGAAATAGTACTGATTTCCTGCAGCACTTTTGTACCAGCCGGTAGCTTTTTTTCCGTTCTTATCATAATAGTACCAGCTTCCGTTTTTTTTCACAAATCCTGTCTGCTTTTTGGAAGTTGCTGCAGCCTGAACCGGTACAGAGAAACCGGAAAAGATTCCCCCCTGCAGAGCCAGTGCCAGAACCAAAAGAAAAGCTGTCAAATATAACTTTTTTTTCTTCATAGTAACTCCTGTGTGTGTTTTTTTTTGTAACTGTGAAGGTTTACTTATTTTTCTCTCGTTTATTCTTTAATTCAACATATCTGTTCTTCAGGAAAATCCCTGCTTTTTTGATATATCCCCATATTATGTTTAAAATCCGCAGGAGATATTTCCATATGGTTATGACCAGTCCGGAAAGCGGATTCCATATTTTCATAAAGAAATTATTTTTTCTCGCTTCCAGTTCTTCCGGTGAAACCTTGTGTTTTTCTTCCTTGCAAAGAGGAAGTACTTCACCTGTCTGTTCATCCAGACAGTCAATATTTATATATGTCTCCTCTTCTGCCGGCATTTTTTTGTCATTAAGAGAATGATTGATCAGTCTCCAGATCAGAGCATAAAGTACGGCAAATACAGGAACTCCTGCGATCATTCCCGGAACCCCAAAGAGACCACCCCCGATCATGATGGCAACAATAACCATAAAACTGGAAAGTCCGGTAGAGTCTCCGAGAATTTTCGGACCAAGGATATTTCCATCAAACTGCTGAAGAAGCAGGATAAAAATTGCAAAATACAGACCTTTTATGGGATCTACTACTAAAATAAGCAAAATACATGGAATGGCTCCGATGTAAGGACCAAAAAACGGAATGACATTTGTCACACCGATAATTACACTGATAAGAATTGGATACGGCAAATCCAAAAGCAACATTCCAAAATAACACAAAATTCCAATAATAGCAGAATCCAGAAGTTTTCCGTATATGAAACCACCAAAAGTCTTGTCTGTAAAACGCATAACGCGTATAAGCATATTTGCCCATTTATGAGGCAATATAGCATATACCATCATTTTGCTTTTGGCAACAAATTTCTCTTTGTCTGCAAGTACATACAAAGCTACAATGGCACCGATCAGAAAATTCTTCATAAAGATCAGGATATCAAAAATACCTGCTGAAACATTTTTGAGCATATCCTGCATCTGCGGAAGAATATCGGTAGTAAGATATTCCTGTGCTTTTGCAGAGTACTGGTTGATCATATCGAGCATTTCAGGATTCAGTTTCCATCCATGCTCAACAAATGAATTGAGCCACTTTTCAATAACTTTTATATAGTACGGAAAACTGTAAATAATACTCATGATACTTCGGATCAACTGAGGAAGCACCATCATCAGTAATGCGTAAATGATAATCCAGAACAGGAACATGGAAAAAAGGACACATCCCCATCGAATAGCCCGTTTTCCTTTTTTCTGTAACTTAATATTATGCTTTTCCAGCTGCGGATAGATCAGCTTCTGCTCAAAGAGATTGATCAGCGGACTGAGAATATAAGCAAGGATTACACCATAGATAATAGGCGCCATAATTCCCAGAAAAGTTTTGATTCCCACGATCAGGGTTTTCATGTGAAATATGCCATAATAAAACAGCATACTGGCGGCAATTACCAGAAAAGCGGTTACACCCCAGTGTAAATATCGGTTGTCCCAACGAAATTTCATAATGTCCTCCTTTTTAACATGGTATGATTATAGCATATATTTTGACAAATGTCATGAAAATTTAATATATATTAAAAAAAATTATAGCAGTCTTGTTACTGTTCATACACCACTATCCCGAGGCATACAAGCCAAAATTCCATTGCCGCAGGCAATCTGGAATGAATTGAAAAGACTGTTATAAATTCATCCAAAAAACAGATACTTTACCAAGGATGTGGTAAAGTATCTGTAAAAATATAATCCTATTTATTTTTTATGGAATCAAAAATCTCAATTGCCTGAATGATTGCTTTTGCTGCACCATCAATTCCAAGTTTGCTGCTGTCTACGCAGAGATTGTAGCTTGAAGCAGCACCCCATTTCTTATTGGTGTAGTAATTATAGTAACTGGAACGGCTCTTGTCTGTCTTATTGATCATGTCTTTTGCTTCTTTTGCAGTTTTATTATGTTTCTGTGAAAGACGGTTAATCCTCCAGTCTATATCTGCATGTACAAATACACTGAAACAGTCTTTATACTCTGACAACGCATAATCTGCACATCTTCCGACCATAACGCATGGACCTTCGGAGGCCAGTTTCTTGATTGCGTCAAACTGTGCAAGAAATATTTTGTGGTTCATAGGCATATCTGTAAATCCTGAAGAAGAATAACCAAATGAGTAGGTATCCATAACCAGAGAATATAAAAAGCTGTTAGTTGGTCTTTCATCATGATTCTCAAAAAGTTCTTTGCAGATACCGCTTTCATTTGCTGCATGTTCGAGAAGTTCTTTATCATAACATTTAATACCAAAATATTTGGCAACTTCCTGACCTATCTGTCTTCCTCCACTGCCGTACTCACGACCAATTGTAATAATTGAACTCGTACTATTCATAGTCTGCACTCCCTTCTGTTACATATTCGATAGACATATTATACAATATTTCCAAAAAAATGCAAACTACTTTCGTAATTTTTCTAATAATTTAACGAAATATTCAGGTAAAGGAGCTGTAAACTCCATATATTCGCCCGTTGATGGATGAACAAAGCCAAGAATCATTGCATGAAGCGTCTGTCCCTGCAGATGATAAGGATTCTTACCGGAACCGTACACTTCATCACCCAGAAGTGGATGACCGATACTTGTCATATGCACACGAATCTGATGCGTTCTGCCTGTTTCCAGACGGCATTCCACATAAGTGGCATTTTTGAAACGTTCCAGAACTTTATAATGTGTGACAGCATCCTTGCCGTTTTTATAGTTGACAGCCATTTTTTTGCGGTCAATCGGATGGCGCCCGATGGGACCTTCGATCGTCCCTTCGTCTTCTTTCAGTACTCCTGCTACGATTGCCCGGTATCTACGCCTGATAGAATGCTCTTTTAACTGTTCTGCCAGGTTGCGGTGTGCATTATCATTCTTGCATACAAGAAGTGCACCTGTGGTATCCTTATCGATTCTGTGGACAATACCAGGACGCAGAACACCATTGATCCCCGACAGATTGTCCTTACAGTGAAACATAATAGCATTTACCAATGTTCCGGAAGTATGTCCGGCACTGGGATGAACCACCATCCCCTTTGGTTTATTTACAATAAGTACATCATCATCTTCATAAAGAATATCCAGAGGGATATCTTCCGGAAGTATATCCGGCTCTTTTATGTCAGGAACTGCTACGGAGATTTCATCTCCTTCCTGAACTTTGTAGTTGGCTTTTACAGCAGAACCATTGACGGTTATTTTCTGCTCTTTAAGCAGCTTTTGAATATAAGAACGTGACAGTTCTTCGTTCATTTCAGAAAGATAGCGGTCAATCCGGATACCGGACTGACCGTCAGAAACCTGATAATTAAGAATTTCCATAATACTAATCCTTTTTTATTCTTAAGAAGTCATAATCTTCATCATTTTTGTATCTGAAACACACCAGCATAACAAGTAATATGCCACTGCATACCACATACATATCAGCTATATTAAATACCGGAAAATCAATCAGTGAAAAATAGATAAAAATCCACAACATAGCCTCTGCATACTCTGTCAATGAAAATTTCCAAGAGCACCGGAAACCATTACCAGTGCAGTTACTGACAGCGGCAGATAATATCTGTTTTTCGGGATTCTGGCATATACATAGATAAATACACCAAAAAACAAAAGGCACAAAATCACAAACACCGGAATTTTACCTTCAAACAATCCAAAGGCCATTCCACGATTTTCGAGATACCGTAATTGAAGAACTCCTGGAATGAGAGAGATATCAGGATGATTGTTCAGTTGTGCCAGAACAAGAGATTTACTTCCCTGATCCAGGATTGTCAGCAAAAGGATAATAATACAGCCTCTAATCCAGTGCATACATGAAGATACGGAGGAAACAGCTGTCATATCAGAATCTCCCGGATTGCCTGGAGCAGTTCCTCATCTGTGACAGTTTCTGTCTATAAAACTTTTACCAATCCTAGTCCATAAGGATAAATTTAATATGACCGGCTTCCATTTTTTTGTCTTTTTTTGTTGCTGCCAGGACATCCCCGGCATTCAGTGAATCAACAGAAAGAGGAAGATTATAA
>NZ_JBWJVQ010000086.1:0-2871 GCF_056339875.1 Blautia sp. ZXY-1-C6 | reverse complement strand
CGAAGAGGTATCTACCATTTCTGGAAGAAATTTCTTCTTATGAGCATCTTCAGGTAAAAGGACTTATGACAATTGCACCATTTGTAGCAAATCCTGAAGAAAACAGAGAAGTTTTTCAAAAATTAAAGAAATTAAGTGTTGACATTGCGGCCAAAAACATTAATAATGTTAATATGAGCGTCCTGAGTATGGGAATGACAAATGATTATCAGGTCGCAGTCGAGGAAGGGGCCACTATGGTGCGCGTGGGAACGGGTATCTTTGGCGAAAGAGATTACTCAATAAAAGAAGATTAAAATAAGATTGGAGATTAAAATGGGCGTTTTAGATAAATTTTTAGATGCCATCAAATTAAACGATGATTACGATGATGATGGATTCTTAGATGATGATCTGTTAGATGAGGAAGAAGATGATGACTTCTCGATGACGATTTCGATGAGAAACCAAAGAAGAAATTTTTTGATAAATTCTCTAAGAAAAAAGAATCCGACGATAATGATGACTTCGATGATGTAGAAGAGAAAGCAGTAAAGACAGCTCCTAAACAGGCATCTGCTCCAAAACAGACCGCTTCGGCTCCGTCTAAGGTTACGGTTAAACAGGAACGCGCCGAACGCCAGACACGTCCTGTAGCATCTTCCAAGATTACTCCAATGAGAAGCAGCCGCAAATCAAATAAGAGCCCCAAATATGGAAGTCTGTGTGATCAAACCTTCTTCTATGGAAGATACGCGTGAGATTGCTGACACTTTAGTAGATAATTCTACTGTTATTTTGAATCTGGAGGAATTGATGTGGAACTGGCACAGAGGATCATCGATTTCACGTCCGATTGCATGCTATTCTTTAGGCGGCAGCCTTCAGAAAGTATCCAGCTATATCTTTGTACTTGGACCGTACAATGTAGATATTACCGGTGACCTTCAGAATACTCTGGGAGGCTCTGCTCCGTCTGTAAGAGCAGGATATTTGATCCAGGATGGAAAAAGACAGGAATTTTTTCTTAAGAGAATCGCGGGAAATGGCAAATCTCTCCTGGCAGAGAGATATCGTTACATTTTCGGATTTTCTTAATTTAAATGAACAGAATATAGTCAGTAGCCTGAAACATCAGTTTCCCCAGATTGTTATGGAGACGTCCGGAGGCTATGAGAATGCGGAGCGTCAGATGGTTGCATTTCATCCTGATGCTCTTGCTTTTACATGGGAATATCCCATCGACTGTCTGAGGATTGAACCAAAGGCTCTTAAATTCTCTGAAGAGCTTTCTCATCGTGATTATCTTGGTGCACTTCTCAATCTTGGAGTAGACAGAAGTGTGATCGGTGATATTGTTGTTCAGAAAAAAGCTGCCTGGTTTTTCTGCCAGAACAAAATGACGGAATTCTTTCTTGAAAATCTGTGCCGGGTCCGTCATACCAATATTCTGATCACAAAAGTGGAGGATTTTGATGAATTTCCACGCCCTGTCCTTGAATCTGTCAGCGGTACCTGCGCTTCGGTACGTCTGGATTCATTGATCTCGCTTGCTTTTAAGACATCGCAGAAGCAGTATGGTATCTTATATTGAAGGCGGGCAGGTTTTTGTCAACGGAAAACTGATCACCAGCAACGGATATGAGCCGAAAGATGGTGACATTATATCTGTACGTGGGAAAGGACGGTTCATTTTTGACGGTGTTTCTCACCAGACAAAAAAAGGACGCTGCAGTGTGCGTATTATGCGCTATGTATAAATTTTGTAATAAAAGGAGAACAGGAAAATGGCAGAACAAAAATTACTTGTAAAACGGGAAGGAGATTTCCATTATCCTATTTATTTAAAAAATGACTTTCAGGATCTTGCCGGTGCGATCAGAGAAGAAGGACTTGAAAACCGGAAAATCTGTATTGTGACAGACAGTCATGTTGCACCTCTTTATCATGAGGCAGTTAAATCAGCTCTTCAGGAAATTTCCTCTGAAATATTCTCTTTTGTATTTGAAGCTGGTGAAAAGAACAAAAACCTGAATACAGTACAGGAATTATATAAAACTTTGATTGAGAATGAAATGGACAGAAAAGGTCTGCTGGTTGCGCTGGGTGGCGGTGTTGTAGGTGATCTGACAGGTTTCGGAGCTTCCACTTACCTGAGAGGGATTGATTTTATCCAGGTTCCTACTACGCTTCTGGCACAGGTTGACAGCAGCGTAGGAGGTAAAACAGGTGTTGACTTCCTTCAGTACAAAAACATGGTAGGAGCTTTCCATCAGCCCCGCCTTGTATATATGAATATGAGTACCCTGCAGTCTCTTCCGAATCGGGAATTCACCTGTGGAATGGGTGAAATTCTTAAGACAGGACTGATCTGCGATGAAGAGTTCTTCCGTTTTGTATGTAAGAATCAGCCTGAGATCAGTAAATTGGATTTGAGTATGCTTTCCAGAATGATCCGCAGATGCTGCGAGATCAAGGCAGGTGTGGTAGAGCGTGATCCGAAGGAGCAGGGAGAACGTGCACTTTTAAATCTTGGTCACACAGTCGGACATGCAGTCGAAAAAATGAAAAACTTTCAGCTGCTTCATGGACAGTGTGTTGGAGTCGGTCTGATCGCTGCCGCTTATCTTTCCATGCAGAGAGGATTATTAACAGAAGAAGAATACGAAGAGATCAGAAAAGGGTGCCATTCTTATAATCTTCCTCTTTCTGTTGATTCACTGAATGCCGGGGATGTCCTGGCAGCAACAAAAAAAGACAAAAAAATGGAAGCCGGTCATATTAAATTTATCCTTATGCGACAGGATTGGTAAAAGTTTTATAGACAAAACTGTCACAGATGAGGAACTGCTCCAGGCAATCCGGGAGATTCTGATATGACAGCTGTTTCCT
>NZ_JBWJVQ010000085.1:0-3964 GCF_056339875.1 Blautia sp. ZXY-1-C6 | reverse complement strand
TCAGATTCCATGTCAGATTCCTGCTGATCACAACATCAAACACATCATCCTCAAATTCCAGATTCTGAGCATCCATCTTATAAAAAGAAATCCGCTCACAAAGATTACCGGCATTCCTCTTCGCGGTATCCAACATCTCCTGCGTATAATCAACAGCAGTCACCTTATATCCCGCCTCAGCCAGAATAACAGGAAAAAATCCAGGTCCTGTTCCGATATCCAAAATCTTAATCTCATCCTTCGCTTTCTCCGGGAACTGCCCTTTCAACACCTCAAGCCATGCCCCCTTCTGCATCCCATTCAATTCCTTATGATTAACTTCAGAATACCCCTCAGCCCGGGTAGTCCAGTAACTCTCAATCTCCGATAATAAATCCTTCACCTTATGCCAACCTCCATGCACGCAATTTATAATCATATATAGCCAAAATTATATCAAATCCCTCCCCTTTCCAACAAGCCCTCCCGGGGGATATATTTCACATCTCAATTCATTTTTGCATAAACAAAGTCCTTCTTAAAACTTTTTCACACTTCGCCTTGTATTTATATATTAACCAAAACCAGCGAAGCAGGCGTATAGTTGTACCGGATGCATTTGCAGGCATCTTAGAGATTCTTAGTCCTCGGAAATCTGCGTTATGAGACGAAAAGTCCCTTGTCTGAGCGACAGCGAGTAATTCCGGACTTTTCGTCTCATGCTTTTAGCGGATTTTCGAGGGCTTAGAATCTCTTAGATGCCGAAACCGTATCCGGTACAACTATACGCCTGCTTCGCGTCCCTTTTTTAAACAAATAAAGCTGCCATACCCCAAAAAGAGGATATGACAGCTATATATTTTTACTCAGATAGCTCCAAGAATCTTCCGGGCATTATCAATCCTTTCCTGCGTCGGAGGATTAACCCCCTCCAGTGGATAAGAAAGCCCCAGATTCTCCCATTTAAACTTACCAAGCGTATGATAAGGGAGCACCTCCACTCTCTCCACATTGGAAAGAGTATGGATAAAATCAGCTAACCGGTGCAGATATTCATCCTTATCACTTCCGTCCGGCACAAGCACATGACGGATCCATACAGGTTTTTTCATATCAGAAAGTTCCCGCGCCATCGCAAGAATATTCTTATTGGAATGACCGGTAAGCTTAATATGCTCCTGCTCGTCAATCTGCTTGATATCAAGCATTACAAGATCTGTATACTTCATAAGCTCCAGCCATCCGGAATGCCATGGTTCCTGATCAGTGAAGGGATTTCCACTGGTATCAAGATTCGTATGCACACCCTCTGCCTTTGCCTTCTTAAAAAATTCTGTAAGAAAATCCATCTGAAGCAATGGCTCACCACCGCTTACAGTGATACCGCCTTTGCTGCCCCAGTAGCCCTTATAACGTAAAGCTTTCTTAAGAAGCTCATCTGCCGTATAAAGCTCTCCCTGCTTCATCTTCCAGGTATCCGGATTATGACAGAACTGACATCTCATAGCACAGCCGCTTAAAAAAATCACATATCTTACTCCGGGTCCGTCAACGGACCCGAAGCTTTCTAAAGAATGAACATAGCCTTTTATCTGTTTATTATCCATTATATCATCATCCATTAATTACATTCTGTCGTGGCAGGTTCTGGCAATAACGTCTAACTGCTGCTCTCTTGTAAGGTCGATGAACTTAACAGCATATCCGGATACACGGATTGTGAAGTTTGCATACTCTTCTTTTTCCGGATGTTCCATAGCGTCGATCAGTTTCTCTTTACCAAATACGTTTACATTGAGGTGATGAGCACCCTGATCAAAGTATCCGTCAAGTACATGTACCAGATTCTCTGAACGCTCGTCATCACTGTGTCCCAGAGCATCAGGATTGATTGTCTGAGTATTGGAGATACCGTCAAGAGCATCTTCATAGTCAAGCTTGGCAACAGAGTTCAGGGAAGCAAGAAGACCGTTCTGCTCTGCACCGTAAGATGGGTTTGCGCCAGGTGCAAGAGGTTCCCCTGCTTTTCTTCCATCCGGAAGAGATCCAGTAGCCTTACCATAAACAACGTTGGAAGTAATAGTAAGGATAGATGTGGTTGGCTTGGAATCACGGTAAGTATGGATGTGTTTCAGTTTCTCAAGGAATGTAGACAGAAGAGTTGTTGCAATCTCGTCTGCTCTGTCATCATCATTACCATAACGTGGGAAGTCACCCTCAACCTGGAAATCTGTTGTAATACCGTCTTCATCGCGGATAGCTTTAACTTTTGCATATTTGATAGCGGACAGGGAGTCTACTACATGAGAGAATCCTGCGATACCTGTTGCGAAAGAACGCTCAACCTTTGTATCGATCAGAGCCATCTCTGCTGCTTCGTAGTAGTATTTGTCATGCATGTAGTGGATCATGTTCAGTGTTCCGACATACAGATGAGCCAGCCAGTCCATCATTTTATCATATTTTGCAATTACTTCATCATAGTCAAGATATTCAGAAGTGATCGGCTGATAGTTTGGTCCTACCTGCTGTTTTGTCTTCTCATCAACACCGCCGTTGATCGCATAAAGAAGGCATTTTGCAAGGTTTGCACGAGCGCCGAAGAACTGCATCTCTTTACCTGTCTCTGTAGCAGATACACAGCAGCAGATGCTGTAGTCATCGCCCCATACCGGACGCATAACATCATCATTCTCATACTGAACAGAACTTGTTGTAACAGAAATATTTGCAGCATATTTCTTGAAGTTCTCAGGCAAGTCTTGAAGAATAAAGTACTGTAAGGTTTGGTTCCGGAGCCGGTCCCATATCTTCCAGTGTGTGCAGGAAACGATAGTCGTTCTTTGTTACCATGGAACGTCCGTCCTGTCCCATACCTGCTACTTCCAGAGTTGCCCATACCGGGTCACCGGAGAATAACTGGTTGTAAGAAGGGATACGTGCAAATTTAACCATACGGAATTTCATTACCATGTGGTCAACAAGCTCCTGAGCTTCTTTCTCTGTAAGAGTTCCGTTCTGAAGATCTCTTTCAATATAAATATCAAGGAATGTGGAAATACGTCCGACACTCATTGCAGCACCGTTCTGAGTTTTGATGGCTGCAAGATATCCGAAGTACAGCCACTGGAAAGCTTCTCTTGCATCTTTGGCCGGTTTGGAGATATCATATCCATAAGATTCAGCCATAACTTTCATGCCTTTCAGAGCACGGATCTGATCAGCGATCTCTTCACGAAGCTGGAAGTCATAACGTCTCATACCCTGACGGTCGCATGCTGCGAAGTCTTTCTGTTTTCCTTCGATCAGAGCGTCGATTCCGTACAGAGCCACACGTCTGTAGTCGCCAACGATACGTCCACGTCCGTAAGTATCCGGAAGACCTGTAAGGATCTTGTTGTGACGTGCTACTTTCATCTCAGGTGTGTAGATATCAAATACACCCTGGTTGTGAGTTTTAAATTCATAGTTGTGGAAAACATCTTTAATCTTGTCACTTACTTTATATCCGTAAGTTTCACAAGCCTGCTCTGCCATTTTGATACCGCCGTATGGCATGAAAGCACGTTTCAGAGGTTTATCTGTCTGAAGACCAACAACTTTTTCAAGGTCTTTTGTTTCTTCATCAATATATCCGGGACCATATGCTGTCAGAGATGTAACTACCTCTGTCTCCATATCAAGAACTCCGCCTTTAGCACGTTCTTCTTTCTGAAGTGCCTGGAGCTTGCCCCACAGTTTGTTTGTAGCTTCTGTAGGTCCTTCCAGGAAAGAAGCATCACCGTCATATGGTGTATAGTTCATTCCAATAAAGTTACGTACATCGATTTTTTCTTTCCAACGGTTGCCCTTAAAGCCATTCCACTGTTCGAAATTTTTCATTCTTTTACCTCTTTCTCTAAAATATTTCCGCGCATTTCTCACTGGCCTGGAGTGAGATAATAAAATGTAAATTGTACTTATTTAGGACACTTTTCTGTCCACG
>NZ_JBWJVQ010000084.1:0-16908 GCF_056339875.1 Blautia sp. ZXY-1-C6 | reverse complement strand
ATGAGATTCAGATCGTAGTGACAGATGCTAAAAAGCGCAGGCAGTATTATGATGAGTATGGACTCTAGAACAGAGGTGTGGAAGATCATTCCTTTGATTTGTATATTCCGCATTGTGGAGATTCTGTAAAAGAGTGTTTTCTCAGACGTATTCCGGGGATAATAAGGGAAGTAATTATTTGTAATCGGGATATTGACAAATTATGGACAAAATGTTAAGATGGTTTCGTAAAAAACGAATAGCGTTTAGCGCACATGTACAGCTCATTACTACGGTAATGATTGAAGAATCGTTGGGTGAGAATCCCAAACAGGGCTTTCGTCCCTTGTAGTATATTCAGTCTGCAATTCACTGTATTCTTGTAGAAGTATTCATAAGGGATACTTTAATATAAAGGATAGGAGTGGATTCTTGGTTTGTACATTGATATTCCCTGCCGAATCCGGCAGGGATTTTTTTTGCACTTTGATAACAGAATATCGGAAGTAACGTTATCTCTTTATCTTTAGCTTTTGGAAATCCGGTGAGATACCGGTACGGTCTCATCCCCACTGTAATAAGGACGAACACTGCGAAGCCATTGGAAATTATTTCTGAGAAGGGCAGTAAGTAGGTTAGAGTATGTCTGAAAAATACTCTGGAACTTTAAGTCAGGAGACGGACTTTAGTAAAAATAAAAAACAAATATCTGTAGGCATAACGGAGGTTTATTTTTTATACCCTTTCTTATGGAAAACAGGTATCAAACGTGGTCTGAAAAGGCTGCGAAATGATATATTTTGCAGGATAACCTGCAAAAAAATAATACATTTAATTAAGGAGGAAACAAAATGAACATGAAAGTAAGAAAAAGCGTGATTGCATTCTTAATGGCAACAACAATGGTAGGAAGCACAGCAGTACCGGCTATGGCAGATACAGTAACTGCAAAAGTGTCTATAAAGACAACTGGTTTAACAGGAAAAAATAGTGCGTCACCAGACATTGTGCCAGAAAAAGTTGTTACAGTAACAAATTCCAACGGTTCTGTTACTGCACTAGATGTTCTGAAAGCAGTTTCGGGATCTGATACTGAAACAAAAGAGACTTTAAATGGTAAAACTTATCATTATCAAGGAGTTTTAAGTTGGTATGATAGTCAGTATGGAAATTATATTCCAGCTGTTAAAATGGAAAATCATGCTAATAGCGATTTAGGGAAAGTATTTGCAGATGATGGTACAGCAAATAAAACAGCAAACTCTCTTGCTAACGGAAGAGGAAAATATTTCAAATTATCAAATCTTAATACAACAGAAACAGAAAGCATGAAGGTTACAAAAAATTCAACCTGGAACAATATAGTACATAAAACAGATTGGCTTTCTGAGAAAGACTATAATAATTATTCAGGTTGGATGACTATTATTGATGGTAATACAGATAACTTAGGTGTTGATACTGTACTTTCCGACACTAAAGAACACACTGTATGCTTAGATTTTTCTATGATGATGGGATTAGATCTTGGATTTTCCAGTTATGTTCAGCAGGGAGATCAGTGGATTCAGGTTCCGGGTTGGAAATAAAGTAAATTTTAATAGCAAATAAAAAGATGAAGATACTAATGCTTTATAAAGTTTCACTTTATAAAGCATTAGTTCTTCGTCTTTTTCATATTATTTTAATTTTAGGGTGTAAATAGATATGAAGAAAAAGAAAAAAGAAAAAAAAATCTTATATCAGTTAATATTCTCAGCTTTTCTATTATTTAGTAATGCCTATCTTGTAAAAGCTAATTCAGATATATTATCACAAGATTCAACAGGGAAATACTGTATTAATACAGAACAAGATTATTATAATTTTATCGAAAATATACAAAATTATAATAATAAAACGGTTATACTATGTAATGACATTGACATTTCAGATGTTCCAGAAGCAACATCTAGTTTTGGCGGCATATTGAACGGAAAAGGACACACCATTACATATGCTTCAAAAGAAGCAAAAGAAAACATTGCTGTATTTCCTTTTCGTATAAATGACAATGGAATTGTAGAAAATATAAATGTACAAATTGATGAATCATATGCATATAATAGCGAAACAGATGAATTTCGAACTGTTCTTTTCGCAATGTGATGGAATTGCAAAAGGAATAACAATTAAAGGAAACGTAACTTGTATTTATGACGATGAAGATGAAGATGTTTCAATAGGTGCAATCGAGGGAAATGGAACTTTAATGGATTCTTCCATAGCGATAACTTACGATTTGCAGAGTGAAAAAACAATCGAAGAAATAGCTGAGGATATTGTTGAGAATGATTTAGAATTTGAATTTTGTCAATTAGGAACAACTTATGCTGGAATAACTTACCAAAATTGTATAGGATATGGACAGTATTCGGAAGCAATAAAGTCATTAGCAGATGAACTGGAACCCAAAATAGAAGATAATACATGGGGAAATCTATGTGTTTCATTTACACGAAAAAGTTTTTCTAGTACGTCAGCAAGTGCAACCAATTGTTATTATGATAAAGAAAATATGCCAGACATTAAAATCAGGTCTGAATATATTGCAAATAGAGATAATAATAAAGAGTTTCCTAATTATGCTGATTTTGGCAAAACTACGTCTGAAATGAAAAACCAGGGAACTTATGAAGGGTTTGACTTTAATAAAAAATGGACTATTTCCCCAGAAGATAATAATGGCTATCCATATTATAATCTACAAACCGAAGAAATAACTCTTAAAGTTCAGGCTTCCACTGAACCTAAAGTATGGAGTACAAGCGTACCCAGAGATTATAATCGTTTTGTTGATTATGCTAAAAATTATCATTTCCCATATCAAGTAGATATTATAGATGGTGAAAAAAAGAATATTTACGATGACGGTAATAATAATGTTGTAAATGTGATAGGTGTAAAATTTACAGATTTAACTGATGAACAACAATCTATTATTGAAAAATATGGTATAGAAGTAGTTTTGCCATCTGATGATGTAAAGAAAGATATAAAATCTGCTACAATTGATACGAGTTTTTTAGGCGAACGTCCATTAAGCGTAGAATGGATTAATATGCCTATTTTGAAATTTAAAGATGGAAAAGAAGCACAAGCAGAAGAAGATGGGTATAGTTTCAAAGTTGAAGTAGTTGACGGTACTGGTGAAGTTGTAGACAATGGAGCTAAGGGAAACTCAAGTAATCCAAGTAATTGGCCATCTTACTATGAAAAAGCTAAAAAGGCTTGTAACATTATTATGAACTATTGCCAAAATAAAAATGCCTTTGGATCTAAAGAATCCCCATCCTATGAAAATACAGATATTTGGGCCATTTTTACAGCAGCTAGATGCGGCTATATTCCATATGGAGATACAAATTATTTTGACAAATGGTTTGCAAATACCAAAGAGTATTTGCAGTTACTTAAAAATCAGGGAACTGATGTTTCTCAATGGAAGACAACAGAACTTTCAAAATTAATTTTAGCTATTGAAGCTATTGGATATGATCCAAGGGACATTTCGTCTGTAGACCTTCTTTCGGCAGTTGGATCAAGAAAAAGCACAGAACTTACTTATACAACTGTATATGCTATTAATGCAATAAAAGCAGGTGGGTATACCGCTGACACTTTTAAAGATACAGAACTTAACCAATGGGCACATGATACAGCAAAAGCTTTGTCAAATGCCGAAGACAAAATTTTTGCAAATGCCGACAATACCATGGGATGGCAGCCACTTATTTTCTGGTACAAAAAGCCTGGTTACGATGATGTAACAGAAGCTGTAGACAAGGCATTACATAAGCTTCCAGCAATTGCACAACGTTCAACAGGTTCATTCTGTACACCAGGATTTGAAACAGGATGTATGTCTTATGGAAACAACGCATGGAATGATGCACAGGCAATGCTTTTTGCAGGAACGTTTGGTGTAAATGTTTTAGATTCTTCCAGTGGATATACTAAGAATGGAAACAATATTCTTGATGCATTCTTTGATCTGGTAGATGTAGATGGTGTTTTTGACGGAAGTATTCATGGATTCACAAATTATGATGTTCCGCAGATTGCACGTGGTCTGGATGCATTTATCAGACAATATGAAAAAACATCCAGCTTCTGGGAATTTACAGACGTAACTGTTCCAACAAAAAAAGTTAACAACATGATCCTTGCCCTTAACGATGACAGTACGAAAAAGCAGATCAAAGAAGCGAGAGACGCTTACGAAGCATTAGACGAAACTCACAAGGCAATCTTTAACAAGGATACACTCAGAAAGCTTCTTGCAGCAGAGACTGGTTCAGGTAATTCTATTGAAAAAGCTATGGCAGCCATTGATGCGATCCCAGCAGCGGATAAGCTGACAATGGATGACAAGGCGGCTGTAGAGAAAGCAAGAACTCTTTATAATTCACTGAATGATGAAGAGAAATCTGTAATTACAAATTACTCTAAGCTGACTGAAGCAGAGGCTAAGATCAGAGAACTCGAGAAACAGCAGGAGCAGAAAGATAAGGATAAGAAAGCGGCAGAGAAGGTTATCGCTGATATTGATGCGCTTCCTTCTTCTTCTGAACTGACTCTTGATCCGTATGTTCTGCAGCTTCTTGACCGCGTACAGGCAGAGTACAATGCTCTTACGGATGCGCAGAAGGCTCTGGTTACGAATTACAGTACGTTACAGTATCTGAGAAATCTGATCCCTGATCTGAAGGCTGCGGCTGCAGTTGTTGATAAGATCAAGGCGATCGGTGAGGTTACTTCCGATAATTATCTGAAGAAACAGGCTCTTGTAGTGGAAGCCAGAACGGCTTATGATGCCCTGACAGCAGATCAGAAGAAGCGTGTGACAAACTATGCAGAGCTTGAAAAAGCGGAGTTGTTTATCAGCAGACAGAGTACGGATGAGAAGGTTGCTTATGTGATCTCCTTTATCGATGAACTGAATATCACTACTTCATCTTCAGGTGCTCTTTCTGACGGACCTCTGAGACTGACAGAGAAGAATAACAATGTTCCGACAGAGAAAATCTGGAATGACTGGAAGGCTTATGTGGTAAATGCAAGAGCATTGTATGATACGCTTGATGACCAGCAGAAAGCCCAGGTTACAAATACAGCTTCTCTGGAGAAAGCAGAAGGTTATATTTACCAGCTGAAAGCCGATGCGCTCAAGGCAATGCTTAAAGCACTCCCGGATGCGCAGACAGTACGAGGATATGAGGCACCTCAGCCGACTACAGTTCCATCAGCACAGGAGGCAGCTTCTGTTGAAGAGGAACAGGCGGTACCGGCACAGTCTGAGGAATCTGATTTCTCAGATGGAAGTGCGGACGCATTCAGCAGTGATGAAGTTGATGAGCAGGCAGCTGAGACAGTGGATATCCCTCAGGCAGAATCAGCTGAAGATACTGAAGATGTCCAGACAGATGTTGATTTCTCCTCTGATGAAGAAGTTCCGGCAGCAGGTGATACCTCTAAGCGTGAACTTACAGAAGCAGAGCTGAAACAGATTGCAGAAGCCAAGAATGCTTATGACAGATTAACAGAAACAGAAGAGAAGAAATTCAGAAGCGAGAACACCGCACTGGTTGAGAATATGGAGAAGCTTCTTGCCATGGCACTGACTTATGAGAAAGGCCAGAGTGCATATCAGCAGTTCTTCGCAGATGAAGCAGCACAGATTTATGCAACAGTAAAAGATCACCCGGTAGACAGAGATTCCTACGCAGATGTTAAGGCTTTCCTTGACCGTTATGCTAAGGATTATCAGGGACAGGAAGATGCCATGGCAGGCCTGAAAGTCAAAGTCGGCAGTCAGGAGATGACTTTTGCAGAGGTTATCGCAGCACTGACGGCACAGGCTGACAAGGCAGGTAAGGACATTTCAGATGCACAGCAGGCAGATGAGTGGATCAGCAATCTTCCGACTGCTGTTACCAAAGAGAACATTGCAAATGTGGAAGCAGAGCTTGCAGCACTTCAGAAGCTGATCGACGGCATGAGCGTGGAAGGCAAGTCCTATATGTGGAATGCGAAGCAGTTAGGGCTGATCAAGACGATCGTGGCAGATTACCACATTGAACTTGCGGGCAAACAGGGTGCATTTAAGGCAGATATGCCTGCAGATCTTCAGACAAAGGCAATCAACTATAAGACTGTCCAGATCAGCTGGAGCAGCGTGGATAACGCAGACGGATACATGGTATACCGCAGAACAGCAGACAGCGGATGGAAGAAGATCGCATCCCGGGTAACAGACATTTCCTATAAGGATCAGAAAGCAGTTACAGGAACAACCTATTATTATACTGTTAAGGCGTACTCTTACGCATGGGGCGAGATGACTGTAAGCAGCTATGACAAAGATGGTGTTGCAGGAAAAGCCAGACTTGGCAAAGTAAAGATTGCTACGGCAAATTCTGAAAGCTACAGTACGATCCGCGTAACATGGAATAAGGTTTCCGGTGCAAATGGATACAGAGTATACCGTTCCACTTCAAAGGATGGCAAGTATACAGCGATTGGTTCCACTGCAAAGAACAGCGCAGTTACATTCCTAGATAAGAAAGCAGTTACCGGTAAGACTTATTATTACAAAGTACGTGCTTACCGCAATGTAAGCGGAAAGAAAGTATACGGAAGCTATTCAGCAACAGAGAAAGCAAAGGCAGTACTTTCTGCTCCGACCCTGTCCGCAGGCTCAACTTCAAAGACAGCAGTGCTTGAATGGAGTAAGGTAAAGGGTGCTGATGGCTATCAGGTATATGCCAGCGATTCCCAAAATGGTACCTATACCCGCATAAAGATCACCAAAGGTACAGGTGCGACAGACGAGAGCCTCCTCACCGGAAAGACCCGTTACTATAAAGTACGTGCTTACAGAAAAGTAAACGGAAAAGCAGTTTATGGCTCTTTCTCAAAGATTAAAAAAGTAACTGTTAAATAATAAAATCAGTATGCAGTGTGTTATCAACACACTGCATACCCCAAAAGAAGGTAAGAGAATGAAAAAAGCATTTATAATTATAATTTTATGTATGATTTTGCAAATTTTTACAGTTACTGTATATGCAAATGATAGCAATGTAAATATTGTAAGCGCTGATAATTATGAATCACGGGAATTTAATCAATGGAAGCGCGCTAAGTATGATTTTTCATTTAATGTATCTACCGAAAAGAAAACTATAAAGGCATTATGCAGTGCTGTGTTAACTGCAACTGGAACAGCAATTGGATCTTGCGGAGGTGAAGGAGCAGCTATAGCAGGAAGTGCAATTGGAGCGGGAATTTCTTCTTATGCGAGTGATTGTATAGAGGAACATTACAGTAAATTCAAAAAAAAGGGATATGGTACTTCAATTACAGCTATGTATGGTTCAAAATTGCGCGTGATTATATCAATATATTCAGATTCAGCAAGAACAAAATTAGTTTCTGAATATAAAATGTCTACAGATTCCTATCCTGTATAATTTATATATATGAATAAAATAAAAATATTTTTGCTGACTATTTCATTAATGTTTTTGGCGAGCCTGGCAGCTATATTTATATCAAGAGAATTTATATTCCACAATAAAATTTCAGATTTGAGCTGCCTGTTAAACATATGGAAAGATACTTATGGATGGAATTTTCTGATAAATGTAATAATCGCTCTGATAATTGCTGCAAAATTTGGAAAGAATGATACAAAAAAATAAGGCAGATGTCCTTTCTACCTGCTATATGACAGGGGGAGAGTCATCTGTCATTTTGTAATTTCAGGAATTGCGGGTGCTATTTTACCCGGATGTAATTTTTTAGATTAAAAACGCGGAGGAAACAAATGAATAAACAATGGATGGCACTGCTTCTCAGTACAGGAATTGCTGTGACCGCATGTCCTGTACCCGCAGCCCAGATGCCACCGGCTGAGCAGATACACGGGGAGGCAGAAGAAACTTCTGTCCCTGTACAGCATGATGATTCTGACGACAGAGAAACTGCGAATGAATTCCAGTCTGACACCGAACCATCTCAGTCAGAGACAGACGATGGCGCGGCCGGAAATGAAGAAGAAAATAATGAAGCCGGTGAAGAAAAGCTGGATATACCAGCCATGATTTCCTGTATTCAGGAAGCAGCGGCGCTCGAAGAAATTGATCTGTCCTCAGAAACGGTCTCGAAGTTCTTTCTTGCCAGTGACACCTATGACAGTCTGACAGAAGAGGAGCAGGCAGAAATTGATGCCGGAGTCAAAGAGACTCTTGAAACTGTCCGAAACCGTATTGCGGCACTGATTTCTTCTGACAGTGGAGTGACCGCCACGGGAAATCCCTGGTATGTGCAGACCCATGTGCAGGAGAACCCGGATCAGGAACAGACTATACAGGAGCTCTCCGAAGCATATCCGGGGACTCTTCCACAGCTTCTTTATGATATAAATATTTCCTATACGGATATCCGTACAGGAGAAAACTATCAGCCAATGACGATGATCTCTCTGACATTTCCTGTCCCGGATGGATATGAGAGTCTGACGAAACCGAGGGTTCTTAGAAGTACCGGGGATTCGTTTATGGAACTGACCCCTCAGACGACAGAAGATAACCGCTTCTATCTGGACAGTGCCAGAACTTTAAACCATCTGATCATTGCTGACTTTCCCGCAGGACTTCAGGGAATCTCTCTTAACAGTAAATCCGTTAAGATCAACCGGGGGCAGAAATACACCCTGAAGGTGGTCCCGGTACCGGAATCGGTTACGGAAGAGTATACAGTGACATGGAAAAGCAGTGACACTTCTGTTGCGAAAGTAAGCAAAAAGGGAGTTGTCACAGCAGTAAAGAATGGCAAAGCTACGATTACCGCTTCTGTAACACAACACCCGGAAATGACGGCCTCCTGTAAGGTAACGGTCATGCAGGGAGCAAATGCCCTGAAGAAATCGGTCAGTCAGGTTATGGCAGAGACCAGCGCCTATATGCGTGCAACAGATACCAATCCTTCTGTTGGCAGCGAATGGTATGTGCTTGGGCTGGCGAGAGGCGGTTTAAGCCTGAAGGAGAAATATTTCTCTACCTATTATAATCACACGGCAAATTATATCGAGGAAAAGAAGGGAATCCTTACCAATACTTCCAAATATACAGAGTATTCCAAGAGAATCCTGGTCCTGACCTCGGAGGGGAAGGATGCCCGCAATGTGGGGGGTTACAATCTGTTTCGATATATCTCTGATCTCAGCCTTGTGAAGGAACAGGGATTAAACGGCCCGATCTGGGCACTCCTTGCCCTTAACTGCCACCCGGAATATTCTTTCCCGGAGAACCCGTCTGCGAAGGAGCAGAATTCGGAATCTGCGCTGGTGAATTTCCTGCTGCAGAGTGAACTCCCGGGTGGCGGATGGACGCTGATGGGGAGTAATGCAGATTCTGATATCACCGGCATGACACTGCAGGCGCTGGCACCGTATTATCATAAATCAGGTTATGAGAATGTGACTGCTGCCATTGACAGAGGGCTGAATAAATTGTCGGAAATGCAGAACGACAGCGGTGGATATTCCACGATGGGTGTGGAGACAGAGGAGTCCTGTGCACAGATCATTACGGCTTTATGCAGCCTTGGGATTGACCCGGAGACGGATTCGCGTTTCATCAAGGGCGGCCACTGGACAATAGAGAATCTTCTTTCCTATCATATCGATGGAAGTGGATTTATGCATGTAAAGGCGGGTGCCGGAAATAACGGCGGGGCGGCAGCAGGCACTCTGGACGGGATGGCTACGGAGCAGGGATATTACGCACTGGTTGCCTACCAGCGCCTGAAGGATGGCAAGACGAGCCTTTATGATATGTCAGATGTGAGTATCAAAAAAGGTGGCAAGGGAGATGGTTCCGGTACCGGTCTGAAAGAACCCACGCCGATTCCTACCCCGACGCCGGTTCCTGCCACAACACCGTCAGGCGGCAATACGAAAACGCCGGGTGGATCCGGGAAATCTCTGGGTGGTAAGTCTTCCGGCAGCAAAAGCTCCACGGGTTCCGAAAGCTCAGGAAAGGATAGTGGCTCCGGTTCAAAGGATTCTAAAAACAGTAAATCAAAGAACAGTAAGTCATCAAAGGATAAGAATTCGGGCGGCTGGGATTTCGAAGCAGAGCCTTATACAGAGTCGGAAGAGACTTCACAGATGGATACCGGTGAGGATGGATATCAGGAAACTGCCGGGGAGAGTGGAACCGGAAGTCTGACCTCAAAGAAGAAAGAATATGGTATGATCTTTGGTTTTGCGGCAGGCGGTGCTCTGGCGGGAGGACTGGCAGGCAGTGGCATTAAGGCCGGAGTGAGGGCTCTTATTAAGAAGCGGAGGAAGAAGAAATGAGGATAAAGAAAAAGGGACTTGCCCTGTGGCTTGCACTGTTTCTGGGGGTAAGTTCGCTCTCAGGCTGTGGCGGCGGGGATGACGGCATGACACAGCTTTCCGAAAAAGGAGCTGAGATCTTAAACAGCACGGAGGAAGACTCTGATACAGATGTGGAACCTTTGAAGCAGAAAACAAAGCTTCCTGAGGACGGAATCATCACCCAGGCGCAGATGGAAACGATCGCCGGAAAGGACGAAAAGTATTATTTTACCGGAAAAACGGACAGCGGGATCAGTTATAAATGGACTTACAATGGAAGCCAGATTCAGAATCCGGTGGAGCAAAAACTTCTGGTACAGTGCAGTGAAGATGGAACAGAAGAGGTAAAGAAGCTTGCCAATGATGCGCCTTATGCGTTGAAAGTCACACTGGAGAAGATGAATCTGGCAGCGCCTGCGAAGCTGACCCTGAATCTGAAAGAAAAATGGGACGCGGATAAGGTTCTTTACTGTCTGGAAGAAGATGGAAAGCTTTATCAGCTTGATACTGCAAAGATTACTACCAGAGAAACCGGAAAGAAAAAAACAGAGCGCACAACACTTACCTTTAACGTGACTAAGACAGGAGGAGATTTCTATCTGATCGGCGGTTCTACCACAGGTGAATCTACGGATGAATCCGATGACAAATCCAAGGGCACTGCTGATAATAAGGATACACAAAACGGTGAAAATTCCACTGGAAGTTCTGGCGGTCAGTCCAGCACAGATGGAAATACCAGTTCCGGACAGACAGACTCTTCCGGCGATGGAACAGGCAATACAGACACTTCCGGTGGCGATGACAGCTCAGATACAGCCATGACCTGTACTTTCTCTATCGAGTGTTCTACGATCCTGAATAACTGGGATGATCTGAAAGAGTCCAAGGCAGAATTTGTGCCTGCGGACGGCTGGATCCTGTATCCTTCGGAGGTGGAGTTCTATGAGGGGGAGACGGTATTTGATGTGCTGAAGCGTGTATGTAATCAGGCCGGTATTCAGATGGAGTCGGAGTGGACACCTATGTATAACAGTTATTATGTATCCGGTATCAATAACCTGTATGAGTTTGACTGTGGCAAGGATTCCGGATGGATGTACTGTGTCAACGGCTGGTATCCGAATTATGGCTGCTCGAAATATACGCTGGAGGACGGCGATACGGTAGAATGGCGTTATACCTGCAATCTTGGCAGGGATGTGGGGGATCAGTATTATGACTGATGCTTTTTCCAGGTGCCATCCTGTTTTAAATTTCTTTTATTTTGCCGTGGTGCTGGGGTTTACCATGTTTATCCAGCACCCGGTTTACCTGGCAGTCTCTTTTGTGGCTGCCACAGCTTACTCCATGTGGCTTAACGGAGTAAAGAAGGTTCTGAAAATCAATTTTCTTCTGACGCTACCGAGTCTCCTTATCGTGGCACTCTTAAACCCGATGTTTAACCATTACGGAGTCACACCGCTTCTTTATATAGAAAGCAGCGGAAACTGGGTTACGCTGGAGGCAATGGTATATGGAATCGTTCTGGGATGTGTACTTTTTATTATGATTTTGTGGTTCTCCTGCTATAACCAGATCATGACAAGTGATAAATTTATCTATCTTTTTGGCAGGATTATCCCTGCGATGTCTCTGATGCTGTCTATGGCGCTTCGGTTTGTGCCTCACTTTATGGCCCAGCTGAAGGTGATCCGCAATGGACAGAAATGCGTGGGGATGGATGTGAGCAATGGCAAATGGTTTAAGAAGATCCGTTATGCGTTAAATATGGTGTCCATTCTTGTCACATGGGCACTGGAAAATGCGATTGAGACGGCTGATTCCATGAAAAGCCGTGGCTATGGGTTAAGAGGACGTACGGCTTTTTCTATTTACCGTTTCAACAGAAGGGATAAACTACTGGGAACTATGCTTGTCGGGCTTTGTGTGATTTTCGGATATGGATGTTACCGGGGAGCTGCTTTTGCACAGTACAATCCCAGAATCCTGCTTGCCGGTTTTACTGTTTTCGGAAGGGTTCCGAAGCAGTCGTGCAGTCTGCTGCTGGCTGCTGTCACATTTGTCAGCTTTAGTGTGTTCTGTTTTCTGCCGCTGATTCTGGATCTGTGTGAGGAATCTGCCATGAAGAAAAGCAGAAGCCACGTACAGGGAGAGATGGCAGTGACCTACAGAAAGATTTATGAAGATATGGAAGGAGAAGCGAGATGAAGATAATAGAAGTGAGAGATTTTTCCTTCCGTTATGAGAATGGCAGCAGGGAGTCACTGTCTCATGTGTCACTGGATGTGGAGGAGGGTACCTTTAATGTGCTGTGCGGTAAGAGTGGCTGTGGCAAGAGTACGCTGCTTCGCCAGCTGAAGTCGGATCTGGCTCCTTTTGGCAGCAGTTCCGGGAAAATCTGTTATTATGGGCGGGATTTGAAGGAAGTCGGCCACCGGCAGCAGAGCCAGGAAATTGGCTATGTACTGCAAAATCCCGAAAATCAGATCGTGACAGATAAGGTGTGGCATGAGCTTGCATTTGGTCTGGAAAGTCTGGGATATGATACGCCTACGATTCGTCTGAGAGTGGCAGAGATGGCAAGCTATTTCGGGATTCATCAGTGGTTTTATAAGAATGTCTCGGAGCTGTCCGGAGGGCAGAAGCAGCTTTTAAACCTGGCGGCGATCATGGCTATGCACCCGAAACTTCTGATTCTGGATGAACCGACTTCTCAGCTTGATCCGATCGCGGCTTCTGATTTTCTGGAAACGGTGAGAAAGATTAACCGGGATATCGGCACTACCATAATTCTGACGGAGCACCGGCTGCAAGATGTCATCCCATGGGCGGACAGGGTATATGTGATGGATAAGGGCAGTCTGCTCACGCAGGGGGCACCACGGGAGATCGGTGAGTTTCTGAAGAGGGAACATCATGGAATGTTTCTGTCCATGCCGGTTCCCATGCAGGTCTATGCAGAGGTAGAAAATGATCTGCCATGTCCGCTGACTGTAAGAGAGGGAAGGAACTGGATCACACAGGTGATGGCAGCAGCTTCTAATACAGTTTCTGCTTCTGAAGAAAGTTATTTTTGCAAAAATAAACAAAAACTGCAAAAAAAGCTGAATACAGTCAAAGATAAACTGCTGCCTGATTCCAAAAGCTCTCTGCCACCGGCGATTGAGGTAAAGGATGTGTGGTTTCGCTATGAAAAAGACGGAAAGGACGTTGTACAGGATCTGAACCTGAAAGTAAAGCAGGGAGAATTTTATGCGCTTGTCGGTGGAAACGGAACGGGGAAAAGTACGACTTTATCTCTGATCAGTCGTGTCCGTGCTCCCTACAGAGGCAAGATTCTCCTGAATGGGATTGATATCCGCAGGTATACGGATACCCAGCTTTACAGAGGGTATCTGGGTGTGCTGCCACAGAATCCCCAGAGCATGTTTATCAAGAAGACAGTCCGGGAGGATCTGTATTCTATCATCGGTGGGGCAAAGGAGAAGAAATCTTCCGAATACACTGCCAATATGAGGAAGGCAGAGGCAATCGAGGGAATCGTAAGTCTGACCAGACTGGAAGGACTGCTTGACCGTCATCCGTATGATTTAAGCGGTGGAGAACAGCAGCGTCTTGCACTGGCTAAGGTTCTGCTGTTGCAGCCGAGGCTTCTTCTGATGGATGAACCAACGAAGGGGCTGGATGCAGAATATAAACAGGAACTGGGAGACATTTTAAAGAAGCTCAAAGCTCACGGGATCACTATCTTTATGATCTCGCATGATGTGGAGTTTGTCGCAGAATATGCAGACAGGATCGGCCTGTTCTTTCAGGGAAATGTGGTGACGTGTAAGAGTGCAAGGGATTTCTTTGCGGGAAACAGCTTTTATACGACTGCTGCCAATCGCATGGCAAGGCATTATTTTCCTGATGCTGTTACCGGAAAGGAGGTAGCTGCGTGCTTGAAGGCAAGGCTTTAGACCAGTTTATGGACCGTTTCTTCGGGGATTCCTGTGCACAGAGCCTGCCCGGGGAAGAGGAATCCGGACAGGAATTAGAGGAATATGAGCTGAAAGAGGATGGAATCATTATCCAGCCGATCCATAAAGGAAAGATTGAGAAGCGTACCTGGATTGGTCTGATCATGTTTCTGGCTTTTGTTCCGCTGGTGCTTTTTATCCTGGTTCATAAGTTTCATGGTAAGCATGATGTAGTGATCAGTCTTTTAATACTTGCCTATGCCACGATCCCGTTCTTTATGGTATTTGAGGGCCGGCATCCACAGGCAAGAGAGATTATGGTCATTGCCGTAATGGCGGCTCTTGGGGTCGCAGGCAGGAGTGCTTTCTTTATGATCGGAAGCTTTAAGCCGATTGCGGCCATCGTGATCATTACCGGGGTTTCCTTAGGTGGTGAGGCGGGGTTTCTGTGTGCCTGTCTGATCATGATGATCTCAAATATGTTTTTCGGGCAGGGACCGTGGACACCCTGGCAGATGTTTTCCTATGGAATGATCGGATATCTGGCAGGAATCCTTTTTCAGAAAGGGATTCTCAAAGCCAGGAAGGTGGATCTGTGTATTTACGGATTCTTAAGTGTGTTTCTGATCTTCGGCGGGATCATGAATCCGGCATCTATTCTGATGGCATACGGATACATCACAAAGAAGAGCCTGATCGCGTTTTATATCTCAGGTGCACCGGTAGATCTGGTGCAGGCAACTTCTACGGTAATCTTCCTGTGGATCCTAAGCAGGCCTCTGCTGGAGAAACTGGAGAGAGTAAAAAGAAAATACGGGCTGCTGCAGCGGCCCGAAAATAAGGAGGAAAATGAATATGACAAAGAATAAGCTATGGCAGGCCATTAAGGGGCTGACTCTTGCAGCCGGAATGGCAGTGGGGATTTTTGCGCTGGGACAGACCGATGTTCTGGCAGATACCCTGACGCTGACTGTGGAGAAGAACACGATCGGCCAGGGTATGATCCTGGATCCTGTACAGGTGGAATTTGCGAAAGGAGAAACCTGTGCAGATGTTCTGCTCCGCGGGTTAAGTGAGAACGGGATTACGCCGCTTTATGACACAAATACAAGTTATGGTTTCTACTTAAGGGGAATTGCCAACTGTGACAGTGGAAGCCTGAATCCACCGGCATGTATCCAGAAGGTTCTCTCCGAGACTTCCACCTGGACCGGTGATGCCTATAAGCTTACTGATAACAAATATGCACCGGATCTGACAGAATTTTCCTACTGCTCCGCATCCGGATGGACGTATACTCTGGATAATGTATTTATGGGTGTCGGAATGGGTGCGAGTCATCCGTCAGACGGAAGTGTCCTGCGTGTTATGTTTGCCCTTTGCGGTGGTACGGACATTACAGGATGTGACCCGTATAATAATAACAGGCAGATTTTTGAGGCGGCAGATAAGAGCGAGCTTATCCGCATGATGGGAAAGGCAAATGCAGAGCGTTCCAGATGGTCCCAGGTCAGCGGATTCTCCGGTGCATATGCCGAAGCGGACAGTGCGCTGACTACGCTGGATGCGTCTGCAAACAGAGTTTATGAAGCGGTTCAGCTGCTTAAAAGTATTGAGTCAAAGCTTCCGGTAGCACCGAAGCTGATCAGCTTAAATGCTTCTGATCTGACTCTTACAAAGGGAGACAGCTATACACTGACTTATACGATTGTTCCGTCTGATGCGGTGGGAACTGTAAGCTGGACTTCTTCCAACAATTCTGTTGCAAGTGTAAACGGTGGTGTGGTAACAGCAGTGGGAGAAGGTTCTGCGGTGATTACTGCGAGAGTTTCCGGAAGTGTCTATGCGACCTGCAATATTTCCGTTTCTTCCAGACCGGTCAGTGTGACAGGGGTGAGTATTTCTCCGTCCAGCCTGAATCTCTCAACGAAAAGCGGTTCCAGGACACTGGATTACACGATCACGCCAAACGGCGCAAAACCGTCCTCTTTGTACTGGGAATCTTCCAACTCTTCTGTAGTAACCGTAGATGGCTCCGGCAAGGTAACTCCTGTGGGTGCCGGTTCTGCAGATATTACACTGACTACGGACAATGGAACGAAAGGCACCTGCCACGTGACTGTTACAGCACCGGCACAGAGCATTGCTTTGAGTGACAAAACGCTGACTCTGGCAATTGATCAGGGAACCTATACCCTGACCTGGACATTCAGTCCGAAGGGAAGCGGCGGGGAACTGGTATGGACCTCTGATAATGCAGGCGTTGCCAAAGTAGACCAGAAGGGTGTTATCACACCTGTTTCTGTAGGAGAAACCGATATCCGTGTAAAAACAGATCAGAATGTAACCGCAGTGTGCCATGTAGTTGTAAAGGGTACTGCAAAAGACCTCTTTGCAGCAGGAATGCCAGAGATCACAACCTGCAAGGCGGCAGGAAATACAGTTCTTCTTACTTGGAATAAATATGAAAATGCAGATTCTTACATTATTTTAAGACGTAAGATGGGTGAAAGCAAATTCGCAAAGATTGCTACG
>NZ_JBWJVQ010000083.1:0-2284 GCF_056339875.1 Blautia sp. ZXY-1-C6 | reverse complement strand
CCTGTGAAAGCTACTCCGCTGAGGAACTGAAAGAACGAGGATTTCTCCTCAATCCGGCTTATGAAGACGGAAGTTCAGATATGGTCTCTTCTGTAAGCACCGGAAACGCATCTTCAGCCTCTGCCCCTGTACTTCCTGCCGCCTATGACCTGCGTCAGAGTGGTCGTGTATCCCCTGTGAAAAATCAGGGGGAACAGGGATTATGCTGGACATTCTCCACTTACGCTTCGCTTGAGAGCTTTCTTCTTTTTTCCTGAAAAAAATCCTCTCCCGGAATATCTATGAACATTCATAAATATTTCCGGGAGAGGATTTTTTATAGTCATTTTACATTACAATCCCGTTGATCTCCACATTCGCATCTACGTCCTGTGTATAGTCAATATCACTGTAATGGAATCCGAACATATGATAGAAATCTTCCCAGTAGCCGTCAATGTCGCAATACTGATTTACTGTATCTGTAGTGACTGCTTTCCAGCATTTCTTTACTTCTTCCTGAATCTCAGGGAGCAGTTCGTAATCATCCATACGGATAAATCCGTTTTCATCTGTCCGGAAACCTTCCGGGGTATAGAGTTTCTGTGTAAAAAGCCTTGCAATCTGCTGAATACAGTTTTCATGATTTCCGGCCCTTTTCATAACTTTATAAAGAATAGCAAAATACAGCGGTACAACCGGAATAGCTGCACTTGCCTGAGTTACCAGACCTTTGTTTACAGAAATTACTGCGCGGACATCCGGATGTGCCTGATTAATCTCTGACATTGTTTTCTGTAAGTGCTGTTTGGCAGTTCCAATGGTTCCATGATAGTAGATTGGATAAGTCAGTTCCGGTCCGATGTAGGAATATGCTACGGTTACTGCATTCTCAGTCAGTACATCTGCTGCTTTCAGCGCATCAATCCAGTCTGCCCAGTCTTCACCGCCCATAACCTTTACAGTACTTAAAACTTCTTCCTCTGTAGCAGGTTCTACTGTTTTCTCTGTGATCTCATTATTTCTCAGATCCAGACTCTTCTCTGTAAATGGCTCATCTGTAGTTTTCAGACAGGAAGACCAGGTCTTTCCTTCTGCATCTGTACGTCTCGGTGCTGCCAGGCTGTAGACTACCAGGTCCACTTTTCCAAGATCCTGTTTGATCAGTTCAATCGCCTTCTCCTTGATTTCCTTTGAAAAAGCATCTCCGTTAATGGTCTTTGCATAAACACCTTTCCCGGAAGCCAGTCTGTGAAACTCTGCTGTATTATACCATCCGGGTGTAGCTGTCCTTCTGCCATTTGCCTGACGTTCAAACATGATTCCAAGAGTATCAGCACCACAGTTTTCCAGTGCACAGATACGGGATGCGAGGCCGTAGCCTGTAGAACATCCGATGATCAGTGCTTTTTTTGTTCCGTTTACCATTCCCTGTTTACAGGCGTAATCTGCCTGGTTGCGCACACTCTCTGCACATCCCTGCGGATGTGCGGTTGTACAGATATATTCTCTTACTTTTGGCTCGATGATCATAACTTTTCTCCCTAAATTTATTTCTTTGCCTGATATTTTTTAGTCAAGCGGATAAAATCATCCGCTTCGTTACTTGTTCATAATCGAATAACTGCTCCGCAGTATATACGCTTGAATTGTATGTATTGCAAATATTTTGAATCTCAAAATATTATAGCAAAGAAAAAGCAGAACGTAAAGTAAAAATCTCAGATTCTTCCCTATGTTCTACTTTTTTTACATTCTGGCTCTGATTTCATCTATAAACTTTGTGAAATATGCTCCGCCAGAACATTACATTACTTTTACCCACTATTTCGCAGTAGTACTTCCAAATCCACCATTGCGGATTTCTGTAGCATCATCATCTACCGTGATTCCGTACTCTACAAAGATTCCCTGCATGAATCCTGTATCTGCCGGGATTGTAAGAGTTTTGTTTTCATTGGAATCATTTGTGATCTTTGAAAAAATGTGGCCTTCGTTATCTGAATAGAAATAATCACTGTCAATAATACCAACTGTGTTGTTAAGCTGAAGACGGTATTTAAATCCCAGTCCGCTTCTCGGATAACATTTCAGCACCCATTCCGGCTGCATTTCCACCCGGATTCCTGTCGGGATCTTTACTGTTTCGCCTGGTTTCAGAGTAAATTCTGCCGGTGCGAAAAAGTCATAGCCGGCACTTCCTGCTGTCGCTCTCTTCGGCAGACGGATAGCCTCGTATACTTTCTCTGCTTCTTCCTGAGACTGTGCGAAGGTATCGATCCAGTCTGCTGTGAAGCGTTCTTTG
>NZ_JBWJVQ010000082.1:0-6912 GCF_056339875.1 Blautia sp. ZXY-1-C6 | reverse complement strand
AGTGAATTACGATCTGCCAGGAAAAGAATATTTTTTACCCATCCCTGCTCTGACAATACCTTGCAAAGTGCAATAACTGTACGTGTCTTTCCCGAACCTGTAGCCATAACAAGGAGAGCTTTTCTGCGATTTCTGGTGTCAAAACTGTCACAGACTGCCTTAATCGCAGCCTCCTGATAATATCGTCCTGCTATGTTTTTGTCTATGGAAATCTGTCCCAAACCTGAGCGCATCTGTCTGAGATTAAACAATTTTTCCAGATCCCGTTTGGAATAAATTGCTGCAATTTTTCTCTCCGGATACTGGTTATCACAGATACGGACATCAAAACCATTGGTGAGAAATACTACCGGTCTTCTGCCTTGTTTCTGCTCAATCAGATCAGCATATAGCTTCGCCTGCTGCCTGCCCTTTGCCACATCTGCACAGGTTCTCTTGGCTTCTATCACAGCCAGGATCTTACCATCATCACCAAGGAGAACATAATCTGCATATCCAACCTGTGACTTATTTGGCATACCCGGAATTCTGTATTCATTCATCCAGTTCTGTCCCTCAGTCCATCCGGCATCCTGCAACATAGAATCAATGTAAATCTTTCGGGTTTCATATTCTGAAATATCCAGTGGTTTAGTCACGTATGTCTGCTGCTGTTCTTCACGACGGGCGGTCAGTTCTTCCCTCAGGGCAGCATTTTCCTTTAACAATTGTTCCAGTTTCAGATCCGTTTCTGACTGACCAGCCTGATCGCCGACCGGCTGACTAACTGACTGATCCGCTGTATGAGCAGAATTTTCCTGCAGTAATGTAGAATCATAATTGCTGACAGTGTAATGATCTGCGTAACAATAAGCAACAAAATCCAGAAAAATATATAGATTTTGCAGACACAATTCTGCCTGTTCCTTCTTTACTTTCTGACCGGTATGGGCTGCAAAATTACCTGTTTTGCGTATAAATTCCATACGTTTCAAAAGATCTGCATCAATAATATCCCTGAATTCATCTGTACTCATCAGACTAACCAGTCTGTCATCCCATGGCATGACAAGGGCACTGTCCACAGAATACATCCATTTGACAGCAAATTCCATTGCCCGTCTGCAGTTAAGCACAGATGCTGCATAATCAAACTGAAAAATCCTTTCCGCAGAGATTGCTACATCTGCAAAATCTTTAAACTTTGGTTCATTTTTCAGGAAATCAAAATTAGTCATACTGACACCTCCCGAATCTTATGTTTTTTCACCCTGGGATACAGGGGAATTGTAGGGTTGAAATTTTATACAATTTAGATTTGTCGACTTGGTCAGCAAACAAATCAAATGATTTCTGAGAATTCATCGGAGGTATGTCCACCTCCAACTCTTTTAACTGAAAAATTTTAAATTCAGCAAAAGTTGATCCTGAACCTAACTTTGGATATTCTGCTTCGGTTCGCAACTTCATGTAAAATTGAAGATATCTTGAATCAAATACTGATCGTTCTGGAGAAATACACAGAACTCGGCCGTCTTTATAGTAAAATGGTTCATCCGTATCAACCATCCAAACTTGTCCTTTATTGCATATTGACGGTAAAAGTAAATCTCCACGCATAGGTTTTGAATCATCACTTGCAATCTTGCGATAATGTTCCATGCTAATTCTATAAGAATCTTCCGGCTGCTGCCCTGATGCCAAAACACCTATCTCCGTGCCTCTATAAAATGGAACTCCTTCAGCAACAAATTCTGTTGTAAATACTCGATGGCTGGATTTAACATCAGCTACTTCGCCTAGCTTGCAAGTTTTAAATTTATCTCCTGGCGTTGCTGGATTTCCAAACATCTCGACAAATCGGGCGTTCACAGCCTCATCTAAATACTGTAATATTAACTCATGTACTTTTGATGAGATGTTTTTACATTGTTCTGATTAACCATTGCATACTGCATAGTTGTGTCAATTTGTGAATGTCCAAGTATTTTTTGCACCTGTTCAATAGGCATTCCTTTATCAATAGCTCTGGTTGCCATAGTCCGTCTGAACTTATGCGGGTGTATTTTTTCCAAATCCAATTTTCTGCCTAACTGACGTAATCTTATTTCTACTCCACTGATTTTCAATCTGTCATATGGCGCATCTAGGGTCACAAATAATGCTTTATTTTCGTCTTTTCGACCTTCAATATATTCTTTCAGATGTACCTTTGCCTTGGCGTCAAAATATACCCTGCGTTCCTTATCACCTTTTCCATATACAATACACTCCCTGCCTTCCAAATCAATATCATCTATATTCAAATTAACCAGTTCTCCAACTCGGATTCCTGTGGAATACAGCAGATCAATAATGGCCAGATCCCTGATTTCCGTACAATGATCTCTCAGTTTCTCGATACTTTCATCGGAAATCGTATTCTTTACCACTGTCTTTGTTTTAATTTTATGTATCCTTCTCATTGGACTTTTCAGAATATAATCTTCTTCCTCAAGCCATGAAAAAAAGCTTGATATATTTCTTCGAATATTATCAATGGTAACATTAGAACAATTGCTGTTTTTCTGATAATCAGCCAGATATGTCCGTATCTCTTCGGTTGTAACTTTTCGCACAGAATTTCCCATTTGGGAAAGTAAATGCTCCACTGTTACCCGATAATACTGCAAGGTTCTTTCTGAACATCCTTCTATTTTCTTGGCATCCAGAAACATTTCCAGAAAATCTTTGTTTGGAATCTCTACTTTATCAGCTTCATTCTCTGCACATACTTTTAGCATTACTTCCTGAAGTTTTTTCATCTGTGCAATAGAAAGGTATTCTGACATCTCATTTAATATTTTTACAACTTTTTCTTCCATGCTGGTATACTCCCTCTTTATACCAGCATCCTTCAACCATTGTTTTTATAACATTTTATTTTCTCTGTAACTTTCATAAATATAAGATGGATTTTCATAGTAAACACTACTGTTATAATCATCTATTTTTTCGCTGATAAAGGAATTATAAACCTTGATCAGTGCATCAACTACCTCTATTTTCTCGCTGGCAGCTACCTGTTTTATCAAGCGTTTATATACTTTTCCAATATCCCAATGAGAGGGAATTGAATATTTGCATTCCTTGACATTATCGAACCTCCCTGTTGGTATGTGCGCCTCTGCAATAAAATCTTCACTAACCTGATCAATATTATCACAATGATACACATCTGCCAGATCATAGATTTTCTCCAGACGTTTCCTGCCTAATTGATTTACTACATCTGCACGAATATTTTTCGTTTTCCGCGAAATATAGTCAATCAGACTGCAAGTGTAAAACAGATCATTATCTTTCTTATCTTCCCGTCCGAGTCCTACCATTAAAGCACCTCACAATCTCTGTATTCAAGACATTTTAATGCATCCTTTGTACAAAATGCATTAGCCCATAAAGTATTTGCATTGCTGATAATATTCCTCAGCTTCTTTCTGCATTAATGAGACAAGCTTGTCTACTTTCTGCTCTTCTCTATATTGTTTAAGTCCATCAATATATTGACTTCGATTCTCATCCAATACAATAAATGGAAGAATATCCGGATTCTTTAGACTTTCCCGAAACATGATCATCCTTCCGGTTCTTCCATTTCCATCCTGGAAAGGATGAATTGCCTCATATTTGGCATGAAATTCCGCAAGGGTTCTCATATTTTTATTCTGTTCTCTATACCACTTTAGTAATTGGTTCATTTCCATCTCAACATCCTGTGGCAACGTTGTTCGATACATCCCTACCATATTTGGACGCTTTTTATAATCACCAATTGCATATCCATTCGCTCTGTCTTCGAATACTCCGGTCTTTAATTCATAATGCAGATGTTTGATTAGTTCCGGTGTCAACTCTTCATCAAGGGTATCAAGCATGTAATTGAACATAAGAAAATGGCCGTTCATTTCTTCAACATCTTTGGCTCTGTAATAGTCATCACTTTGCGGTAATGTTCCACTGTCAAAAAGAGAGGCTGTCTGTTCCGGAGTAAGTGTGCTTCCTTCAATTTTATTGGAATTATATGCCATGGCACGCTGTGTGTAAGCATATACACCAGATCTGTCAAAGCGTTTCCGTTCAATTATAAATCTCTCAACCAACCATTTTTTGTAATCCTGCACAAACTTCCCTCCTATCCGAAATATTCCTGCATTAACGAATCAAATAGCATCTGGGTTTTATCCAATGCTTTTTGAATTGCAACTTTAGATTTGTCGACTTGGTTGACGAAGTCTGCGAATTGTTTCTGAATCTCCATTGGTGGACGATACATCTTTATCTGCGCCATTGCACTAAGCACCAAATCTCTATTCGCAATCCCCTTAGTCAGCCTCTGAGATTGTTCAAAACAATAATCTCCATTCAGCATATTTTCAAAAAAAATTCCATTTAATTTAGACTTATCAAATTTTAACACTGCGACATGGACCCAGTTCGCAAATTCTTCATCAATATCTATCAATTTTGCGATTCCAGTTGTTCCACCTTTGCTATAAAGCATATCACCTTTTTCAGGATGACATTTCTTTATCGCATTAGCATAATCTTCATCAGAAATGTATCTTGCCGTAGAAAAATCTATGTAACCATTGACAATATTTCTAACGGAAATGAATGGATGTCCACCATTTTCTTTTCCAATATCAGGCAACGATTTATGAGGTCCATCTTTTATATAAAAGCATTCATCACCAATAGTTGTTTCGCTCCATCTCATCGGATTAGTTGCCGGATCACCAAACATCTCGACAAATCGGGCTTTAATGAGATCATCTAATGAAGACAATTCTCTTTTCCTTAGAGCAATAATTTCACTTACTTTTTCCAATGTCTCCACTGCTTTTTTTTGATAGACAATATCTGGAAGATTTATCTCAATGTTTGAAACAATTGACTTAGATAATTCCTTGAAGGTCGCACCCCGCCCAAGTGAATTAAGAAAAACCGTATTTCCCTTTAAGAACCAGTATAAATATTTATTATTTATTTTTTTAGAACAAATTAGATTCTTAAATCCTTGGTTACAATACATCTCACAGCCAGCTATAGCCACCTTACCAATAGGTGCTCTTGATGAAAGAATCACTGTTCCCTCTGGAAATGATTTTAATCCTGTTTTTTTAACTGCAAGTTCTGTAATCTTACGTACACTATCAGTAATAATATACGTATCATCATTTAATTCTGCAGGTGTTATCCATTTGATAGTCCCCTCCCAATACTCATCTATATTGGTTTTCGGGGTACTGCCTGATACAATTTCACAAATATCACCAAGCTTATATTTTTCCATCTCTACCATCCCTACAAACCTTAATTTAACCCCAGCAACTCTTCCAAAGCCTGCATTTCTTCTCCAATTTTCATCTCAATTTCATGCAGTTCTGTCATGATTTCCTGTGTTGATGGGTATTCTACTGGTACATATTCGATTTCTTTGTATTTGTTAATGCTCAGATCATAGCCGTTTTCTGCAATTTCTTCTTTTGGTACAAAGAAACTCTGCTCTGTGCGTTTACGGTCAGTCTCTTTATCCAGGTTTCTGAAACGCTCTATGATATCCGGAATGTCATTTTCTTTCGTTTCTGTTCTCTTATCATCAAGGCTAAAACCATCCGCTTTCATATCATAAAACCAGACTTTATCAGTTCCACCATGTCCTGTTTTGGTAAAAATCAAAATAGCTGTAGATACTCCTGCATATGGTTTAAACACGCCGGAGGGCATGGAAATCACTGCTTCCAGACGGTTTTCTTCTACCAGGGCTTTTCTTATGGCTTTATGGGCAGTTGAGGAACCAAACAGAACTCCGTCCGGTACAATACATGCACATCTACCACCAATTTTCAGCATACGGATAAACAATGCAAGAAACAGTAATTCTGTTTTCTTTGTTTTACATACTTTCAATAAATCTGCGCTTACAATATCGTAATCCAGACTTCCCTTAAATGGCGGATTAGCCAGAATCAAACTGTATTTTTCCTTGTCTGTATTCTGATCTGACAGACTGTCTCTGTACTCAATATATGGATTCTCCACACCATGGGTCATCATGTTCATTGCACCGATCCGAAGCATGGTCCTGTCCATATCATAACCATGGAACATGTGATTCATATAATGTTCCTTGTTTTGTCTGTTAAAAAGAACCTCCTGCTTTTTTTTATCTCGCAAATATTCACTTGCAGCAACCAGAAAACCAGACGTACCGCATGCCGGATCACAGATGATTTCATCTGCCTTAGGATCCATCATTTCCACCATCATTCGGATAATGTGCCTCGGTGTACGGAACTGACCATTTACGCCTGCCGTAGCAAGTTTTGAAAGCAGATATTCATATACATCGCCCCGGGTGTCTGCTGACTTAATCTGTTCCATCTGCTCATAAATGGCATCCATAGTCGTCACAATCTTATCCAGCATCAAAGGAGTCGGTACTTTAAAAATTGCATCTCCCATATATTTGGAATAGGCACTTTCCTTATCTCCATGGAGATTTTTTATAAACGGAAATACCCACTCCTGCATAGTGCTATACATTTTTGCAGCAGGAAAATCATGAAAAGTACTCCATTTCAGCTGGCTTCCATCAATTTTTCGGTCTCCAATCTGTATTTCCCCGGCAAATATACTTCTTATGTGGCAAACCAAGCATTGCCGCCTCTTTTGCACGGACATTGTCTGCATCATCCAGATCGCGGATAAACATCAGATATGTCATCTGCTCAATTACATCCAACGGATTAGTCAGTCCTCCTGTCCAGAATAATTCCCATAAATTATCAATTTTACTTTTTAATTCTCCGGTAACCATATCATTCGTTCTCCCTGTTCCAAACGTAAGAAGTATACCTTCCCCCGCCTATTTTTATTATCTGATTGTTC